>DASXCO010000031.1 GCA_036491125.1 Acidimicrobiales bacterium
AACGACAGCGGCCCGAACACGACCTGGACCGGCATGTCGAAGGAGAGGCGCTCCGGCTCGCAGTCGACGATCCGGGTGACGATGCGCACCGCCGGGTCCTCGTCGAGAGCAACCAGCGCGGGAACGTACGGCACCTCGTCAGCGAACTGGGGCAGGAAGGCGTGGCGCACGACGGTCCATGCGAACAACCGGCCCCGCCCGCTCATCGTCGTCCACGTCAGCGACGACTCCCCACACGACTGACACGCCCTGCTCGGGTACCAGACGTACGTGCCGCAGGCGTCGCAGCGGGGGACGGCGAGCTCCCCCCGGGCCGCCGCCGCCCAGTACTCACGCGTCGGCTCCCAGTCGGTGTCGGGTAGGGGGAAGTCCGAGCGCATCACCGCATCACGCCCGCCGCAGCACGAGCGTGGACGCCTGGGGACCGGTGTAGCCGCCGTAGACGCCCACGCGGGCGCCCGGCACCTGGGCGGCGGCCTGGCCCCGGAGCTGGCGGACGACCTCCACCACGTGGGCAATGCCGAGCACGTAGGCGTGCGAGAGGAGACCGCCGTGGGTGTTGTAGGGGAGGACGCCCCCGTCGTTGTCGAGGGCCCTTCCTTCGACGAATGGCCCGCCCTCGCCCTTGGCGCAGAACCCCATGTCCTCGATCTGCATGATGGCGTGGATGGTGAAGGGGTCGTAGAGCGTCAGCACGTCGACGTCGTCGGGCGCCACCCCCGCCATCGAGAACGCTCCAGGAGCGGCGAAGACCTGCGGCGTGGACGTGAAGGCCCGCTGCTCGGCCCAGTGCACGCCGGTATCCGAGTTGCCCAGCCCGACGCCCGCCACCTCGACCATCGGCTGACGGAGGTCCCTGGCCCGATCGGACGCCGACATGATGTAGGCGGCGCCACCGTCGGAGATGAGACAGCAGTCCTCCTTGCGGAACGGGTCCACGATCGTCGGCGACGCCAGGTACGCATCGAGGCTGAGCGGACGTCCGTGCATGACGGCGCCGGGAGTGAGGTTTGCGTGGCGCCGGCAGGCCACGGCCACCGCACCGAGGTGCTCCTGGGTAGTGCCGAACTCGTGCATGTGCCGCTGGGCGATGGTGGCGAAGTAGACCGGCTGGGGAAACCACCCGAACGGCACCTCCAGGCTCTGCTTGAAGAGCTCCTGGGCGTGGGACTCACCTGGTCCGCCGACCATCTCCGACCGGCGGGTGGCCCAGGCCACCGCGAAGGTGTTGAGAACATGACGGGCGCGGCCCTCGCGAATAGCTAGCGCGGCCTCGTGGGCCGCCGTGGCTGCCCACACCATGCCGCCGCCACGCTTCGACACCCACATGTCGTGCGAGGTCCCGAAGTGGCGGTGGAAGGCGCTCTCGTCGAGCTGGTCGCCGCCGAACGGCGAGTACATGATGCCGTCGATGTCGGATGGCAGCAGGCCGGCGTCGTCCAGGGCCCGCTCGACGGCTTGGGCCGCGATCTCGTCCGTGGTCCTACCCGATGCCCGGGTGTGGTCGGACTCGCCCACGCCGACGACGCCGATCTCGCCGCTGACGTCCTCGTAGGCGGTGGCATGGCCCCAGTCCGGGGCAGAAGGCGGCACGGTCACGCCCCGACGGGGCGGTTGCCGATGATCCCGTCGGCCCGCAGGGCCTCGATCTCGTCGTCGCCCAGGCCGAGCACGTCCTGCAGCACCTCTTCGTTGTGCTGCCCGAGCATGGGCGGTGGCGATCGCAGCCACGCCGCGTCCCTCTCGCTCAGACGAAACGGCAATCCCGGCAGAGCATGGGTGCCCACCACCGGGTGGTCGATGGTCTCGAAGAAGCCCCGCGCCCGCATCTGGGGGTTGTGGGCGATCTCCCGCGGCGCCAGCACGGGCGCCGCCGGCACGCCGTGGTCGGCGAGGAGCTCGACGAGCTGGTCCCGGTCGTGGTTGGCGCACCATCGCGCCAGCTCCCAGTCCAGCCCGTCGTGGGCGCCCCGCCGGCCGGCGGCGCTGGCCAGGGCCGGGTGGGCGGCCCACGTCGGGTCGCCCATCGCCCGACGTAGGCCCAGCCACTGCTCGTCGGTCGCTGCGGCCAGGGCCACCCACCGCTCGTCGCCGCGGCACGCGTAGACACCCTGCGGGGCGGCCACCGGGCCGCGGTTGGCGTCCCGATGCAGCACGGCTCCGTACGCCGACCGCTCGACCACCTGCTCGGCGGCGGCGTTGAGGGCGGCCTCGACCATGGTCATCTCGACCATCGTGCCCTCGCCGGTCCGGTCGCGCTCGTCCAGGGCGACCATCAGGGCCAGCACGGCGTGCATCCCGGCCATCGGGTCGCAGGTCCCTCTCGGGATGAGCGGTGGACCGTCGGCCAGTCCGGTCACCCAGGCCATGCCGCTGACCTGCTCCATGGTCTGGGCGAAGCCGGTGCGGTCCCGCCAGGGGCCGGTGAGCCCGAAGGCGGGCATTCGCACCATGATCGCTCGCGGGTTGGCCGCTGCCACTGCCGGCCAGTCCAGGCCGAACCCCTCCATGACCCGCGGCGAGAAGTTCTCCACCACGGCGTCGGCCCAGGCGACGAGGCGCTTGGCAAGGGACAGGCCGTCGGGGCGGGTCATGTCGAGGGTGACGCCGCGCTTGCCGGCGTTGGCGCCGTTGAACACGGGCGCCCAATCCCACCAGCGGTCGACCGAGGGTCGCGCTGTCGTCGTGAAGCGCATACCGTCCGGTCGCTGGATCGACTCCACCTTGATCACGTCGGCGCCGAGGGCAGCCAGCATCTGGGTGGCCGCCGGACCGGCCCAGAACGCAGTGAAGTCGAGCACGCGCACGCCCTCCAGGGGGAGGGGGTCCGGGCTGCCGTTGGGCTGGGCGTCGCCCGGCCGCGCCTCGCGGGCGCGCCCCCACCGCACCGTCCCGGTGTGCTCGCCCAGCGACGGCGCGGAGCGGAACGCGACCCGAGGGGTCTCGCCGATCCGGTAGGGAACCCTCGGCTGCACGAAATCCCCGCCCGGGTGGGCCACAAAGGTCCCCCGCTCCCGGAAGTGCTCGAAGTCGGTGACCGTCTCGCCGGAACCGATCGGCGCCACCGGGATACGCAGCAGGGTGGCCAGCTCGATGATCTCGTCGGTGGTGTGCCGTCGGGTCCAGGGGTGCACGGCATCCAGGAACTCGTGCATGCGACGGGTGCGCCCGGGCGCGGACGCCAGGTCGGCGTCGTCGAGGAGGTCGGGTCGTTCGATGAGGACGAGGAAGTCGCGGAACTGCTGACCGGTGATCGTGCAGAACCCGACGTAGCCGTCGGCCGTGGGCTCGATGGACGGGAGCTCCACGGTGCGGGCCGGACCCGACGCCGGCTTCCACCCCGTGAAGCTGGCGAACAACGGCGCATAGGTGTTCATCGACAGGCACATGCACTCGAGCAGCGACAGGTCGACGTGCTCGCCCCGCCCGCGCCGGCGGCTGCGGGCGACACCCGCAACAGCGGCGACGGCCGCGTACGCGCCACCAACCCATTCGCCCAGGCGTCCGCCGGCGTGCAGGGGAGGCCCGTCGGGGACGCCCCGGCCGCCGGTCGACCCGCACCAGGCCTGGAGCGTGAACTCGGTAGCGGGCCGCTCGGACCAGGGGCCCCGGCGGCCGAAGGGGGAGATCGACAGCACGGTGAGGCCGGGGTTCGACTCGTGCAGCGCGCCCACGTCGGTGGTCGCGGCTGACGAGCTCTCGACCGCGAGATCGGCGGCGCCAACCAGCTCGTCGACGACGGCGTCGCCGAGGGCGCCGACCACGGAGCGCTTGGACGTGTTGAGGAAGCGGAACAGCGCCCCGTCGTCGTCCCCGAGCTTGGCGCCGGACGCCGTCCACGACCGCAGGGGGTCACCCTCGTCCGTCTCGACCTTCACCACGTCGGCGCCGGCGTCGGCCAGCAGCTTGGTGCAGTAGGGTCCGGCGATCTCGGTGGACAGGTCGACGACCCGCAGGCCTCGGATCAACGTGACTAGGCGAGGCCGTAGAAGCGCTGGGCGTTCGCTCCCGCGATCTTGGCCCGATCCCCTTCGCTGATGTCACCGCGGCCGCGGAGGTGCTTGGTGCTCTCGGGCCAGTCACCATCCCAATGGGGATAGTCACTGGCGAACATCACGAAGTCGGCGCCGAGGACGTCGATCACTCCCGGGAGGATCGGCTCGTCTGGCTCGCAGGTGACGTAGACGTTGCCCGCCCGCAGGTACTCGTACGGATCACGGGTCCACCCGCCAGGGATCCAGTCCCCGCGCTTCTCGTAGTGCTCGTGCATGCGGTCCAGGAAGTAGGGCACCCATCCCACACCCGCTTCTAGGAAGGCCACCCGCAGGCCGGGGTGGCGGTCGAACACGCCCCCGCTCACGAGCGCGGTCATGGCCGTCATCTGGTCGAACGGGAAGCTGATGCAGTGGACCTGGATGTAGTTGTCGAACCGGTCGACCCCGATCTTGGGCAGGTGGATCCCCGGCGCCCCGTGGACGGCGAGGGGCATGTCGAGCTCCTCGGCCGCGGCGTAGAAGCGGTCGAGGTCGGGATGGTCGAGGTTTCGCTGTCTCAGGGCGGGCGGGATCATGGTGGCGACGAGACCCTGCTCCTTGGCGGCGCGCATCACGTCGATCGACGTCTCCGGCCACTCGATCGGGGCGACGGCAACGCCGTGCAGGCGGGTGCCGCCGTCGGCGCACCATCCCGCAAGCCACTCGTTGTAGAAGCGGGCGAAGCCGGCGGCGAAGCCCGGGTCCTCGAGGCTCGGGGCGCACAGCCCCATGCTGGGGAAGAGGACCATGGTGTCGATGCCGTCACGGTCAGCGTCGGCCAGCACACCCTCGACGGTGGTCGGGTTGATGCCGGGTGCTCGGCTCAGCCCGTGCTCCGGCGGGCATCCGGCGCCGGGGCCCTCGGGCTCGGGATAGTTGCGCCCCTCGATGATGAGCGCCGGCTTGCCGTCGGTTCGCAGAGAGAGGTGCTCGGGCCACCGCTCGAGCACTCCCCGTCCCAGCGAGGTTCCCTCGGCCACGTGGGCATCGGCATCGACGAATATCATCTGCAACTCCCGTCGCGCGGCGTCGCACGACAGTCAATCACGCGGGGCCGGGTCGGACGCCAGCGTTGGCGTCTCGGGGGCACCCTCTTCGGACGGCAGGCACATCCGGCACGGGGAGCGGCCCTTGGCACCGGCCCGCACGGAGCGCAGCTCGTCGGCCGGGCGGTCGGCGACCACCGGGCAGTCCGGCCGGTGGTAGAGGGAGCCGGTCGTGGTGGCCACGAACTCCGGCCGCGCCGAGGACAGCGGCGCCCGAGTCGGGGCTGCGCCTGCGCCCCGCGCCGGGGGGGCCGAGCCGTTGGCGAGATGGCCCTCGATCCGCACGAGCGCCTCGAGCAGCTGATTGCTCTGCTGGCGTTCGTCGGACACCAGGCGGGCGAGCCAGTAGCCGAAGTAGCAGAACCCCCCGGCGATCACCAGCACCAGACCGAAGAGGCCGCCCGAGATCATGTAGGGGATCTGCTCGAACAGCCGGCCGGTGTGGGACGCGCCGAACCATCCCAGGATTACGAGGATCCCGCCGAGCGGGACCATGACGCTGCCGGCGACGAGCAGCCAGCGCTCGGTGGCCACCAGCTTGGTTCGCCGGCGCAGGCGGGCCAGGCTGTCGGCCAGGCGGTCCTGGTTGCCGTTGACCCGATCCGACGAGCCGAGCGCGCCCGGCTCGCCGCCCGGCGCCTCGGGGCCGGGGGCCTCTAGCCCGCCGTCGTGGGCCGAGGGTGACGGAGTGGTCGTGGCCATGGCTGGCTCCTGTTAATGGTCGTGGGGGCAGCCGGTCGCGGACCGCCCGGCAAGGAGATCGTCGGCCAGCCGCCTCGCGCCCAGCGCCGCCAGCGCCGCACCGGCCACTGTCAGCACGATCCACGCGCTGCCGATGCCCCCGAAGAACGCCACCGGTGAGGTGCCGACGGTCCCGGTGGGCTGGGCTTTGCCGCTGTTGCCGGCCGGAGCGGGCGTGGCGCCAGCGAGCGAGCTGCCGGCCAGATCCGAGGAGCCCGCTCCGCCGGTGTCGCTGCTCGCCGGCGCGGCAGCGGCGGCACCAGAGCCGGTGTCGGACGCCGCGGTGCCGGTGTCGGTCGTGGCGCCGCTCTCGAAGCTCGGCGTCGCGTTGACTGCCACCCGGGCGCCGCCGAGGGTCACTGTGAAGACGTTCTGGCTGGGATTGTCGGGTGGGATCCAGGTGAACAGCAGCTCGCCCGCGGAGTAGCTCGCCGTGGCCCCACTGGTCTGGCTCTGGGGCGTGCTGACGTAGGTCTTCATGCCGAAGCCGGCGAGGGCCTGGTTGAGAATCTGGTCGGCCGCCGCGTTCACGGGCTGGCCGGCCGAGCCCGCGTGCACGCCCGTCTGGTCGAAGTAGGCCCGTTGGCCGCCGATCGTCATGTCGGCCACCGTCGTGCCGCCGCCCGTCGTCGACTTGGCGCCGTCGCTGACGGCCTGGGCCGTGCTGGTCACCGAGGCGATCTTCACCGCCCCGCCTGCCAGGGCGATGTTGTTGACGGTGCTGCTGGCGACGGCCCTGGCCTGGTTGTCGGTCAGGGTGCTGACGCTGTTCGAGCGCATGGTGCCGTAGGTGGCGCCGCCGGGCTGATCGGCCCCTTTCACCTGGGCCACACCCTCAACCCGGTTGGCGTCGGCGTGAGCCGTGAGATCGGCCGCCGGCACCTGGTTGAAGCTGCTGTCGGGCTGGGTGCCCGTCCTGGCCTCGGCCCGGATCGGGTAGTTGATCAGGGAGGCCGCGCCCTTGACCAGCCCGGTCACGGCGTCGGGCACTGGCACCACCTGACCGGCCGGGCCCGGGAACAGCAGCGACACCAGCTGGCCTCCGTTGGCGGCGGTGGCACCCGGCCAGGCCACGCTGGACAAGGCGTAGCCCACCGGCCCCGACGACAGGAGCGACGAGGTCTCGGGAACCGCCCCCTGGGCCTCCGGATGGGCCTGGGCGCTGGGCTCGTCCTCGGTGATCTCGACGCCGGGCGCCGTGGCCGTGATCGAGTACCCGCCGAAGGCGGACGTCCCCGACGGGTCGGCGTGGGCCGTGAGCGTGGTGACGAGGCCCACCCCGCCGGTGACGACGAGGACCAGACCGGCCGCGAGCATGGACCGCCCTCGCCACCGTTTGAAGACAGCCCTGGCGCTCATGCCGCTCATGTCGCCTCTCCTCACGCCACTTCGCCGAAGTAGGCACCCGAGACCGCATCGGCCACGTCCGCCGGCTCGCCGACGCATTCGATGCGGCCCTGGGCCATCACGGCGGCGAAGTCGGCCACGGCCATGGCGGTGCGGGCGAACTGCTCCACCAGCAGGATGGCGATCCCCTCCGCCGCCAGCTGACCGACCAGCCCGTACAGCTCGGCCACGATGCGCGGCGCCAGACCCATCGAGATCTCGTCCAGCAGCAGGAGGGCGGGGTCGGTCGTGACCGCCCGGGCCATGGCCAGCATCTGCTGCTCGCCGCCCGAGAGCGTGCCGGCCAGCTGGTTGCGACGCTCCCCGAGGCGAGGAAAGCGCGAGAAGGCCCGCTCCTCGACGTCCTTGGGCCGCAGGTCGTTGCGGAACGTCATCATCCGCAGGTTCTCGGTCACGGTGAGGTTGGCGAACACACCGCGCCCTTCGGGAATGGTGCACACACCGTGGCGGGCGAGAGCCTCGGGCGACGCCCCGTTCACGTGGACTCCGGCGATGTGCACGCAGCCCGTGGTGGGCTCCATCTGGCAGCCGGCCACCTTGAGGAGCGTCGTCTTGCCCGCGCCGTTGGGCCCGAGGAGGGCGAACACCGACGAGCGGGGGACCACCACGTCCACGCCGTGTACGACCTCGATGCGGCCGTAGGCGGCCCGGATGTCGCGCAGCTCGAGGGCGGGTGCCGTCATCCCACGCTTGCTTCCTCGAGGGCCTCTTCATCGGCGCCCAGGTACGCAGCCTGCACGGCCGGGTCGGCCTGGACCTCGGCCGGCGTCCCCTCGGCGATGAGCCGGCCGAAGTCGAGCACGTTGACCCGGTCGCACACCCGCATGACCAGCTCGACGTCGTGCTCCACCAGCAGCACGGCCATCCCC
Source organism: Acidimicrobiales bacterium (assembly GCA_036491125.1). Lineage (NCBI taxonomy): Bacteria > Bacillati > Actinomycetota > Acidimicrobiia > Acidimicrobiales > Acidimicrobiales bacterium. Next base: position 8,098 of record DASXCO010000031.1, read on the forward strand.
TCGGACGCCAGGTCGACCAGGACGTCGCCAAGCACGCCGGTCTCCTGGTGGTCGAGGCCGGAGCCGGGCTCGTCGAGCAGGAGCAGCTTTGGCCGGGTGGCCAGCGCCCGCGCCAGCTCGACCAGGCGGGCCGTGCCCGTGGGGATGGCGTCGACGCGCGACTCGGCCACCTCGCGGAGCCCGACGCGCTCGATGAGCTCGTCGGCCACGGCGGAGGGGTGCGAGCGATCGCGAGCCCATCCCTTGCGGATCTCCGCCGCCACCTGGATGTTGTCCCGCACGCTGAGCGACGCGAACACCTCGAGCCGCTGGAACGTGCGCGCCATGCCCCGGCGGGCGCGGGCGTGGGCCTTGAGCCGGGTGATTTCCTTCCCCTCCAACAGGACCCTTCCCTCGGTCGGCTGTTGGAGCCCGCCGAAGACGTTGAAGATGGTCGTCTTCCCTGCTCCGTTGGGCCCGATCAGCCCCGTGATGGCCGCCGGCTCGACCGACAGGCTCACCTGGTCGACGGCAACGACCCCACCGAAGCGGACGCTGATCCGTTCAGCCTGCAGCGCCGGCAAGGCTCTCCTCCTCTTCCCTGACGGGTGCGCTGTCGTCCGCCCCCGGTACTGGCGCCGCGCTTCGGGCAGCCCACGATCGCCGCAGGGCGCTGCCTGCGGGCGCCATCATGCTCATCACGCCGTCCGGGTTCCTCGCCAGCCCGAGGGCGCCCAGGCCGGTGGCCAGGTAGACGAGGCTGTGGATGCTGGGCACGTGTGACTGGATGACCGGGAACAGGGCGTACGAGATGCCGGCGAACAGCACCCCGGTGACAGAGTCGACCCCCCAGATGGCCAGCAGGAGCAGCAGGGCCAGGCTGCTCAGCATCTGGAAGTCGTTGCTGCCGACCGAACCGCGCAGGCCGCCGTAGAGCACGCCGGCCAGCCCCGCCAGCCCCGCCGAGATGGTGAAGACCGCCAGCTTCATCCACGTGATGTTCATGCCGAGCGTGGCACAGGCGGCGGCGCTGTCGGACATGGCCGCCAGCCGGCGTCCGAAGGATGCCCGACGAAGGGCGAGCACGCCGACCGCGGCGGCGGCGAACACCACCGCGCAGGCCACGAAGAAGGCGCGGTCGCTCTGGAGCGAGATCCCCGGCAGGTGGACGCGCGCCACGGACAGCGCTCCTCCCTGCCCGAAGACATGATTGTTCTGGAAGAAGACGGTGATCATGGCCTGGGCGAAGGCGACGGTGGCGAGCGCCAGGTACAAGCCCCGGAGCCGTAAGGCGGGCAGGGCGACCAGGGCGCCGACGGCCGCAGCCAGCCCCACGGCGGCCAGGACACCGAGCAGCGAGCCACCGTGCCCCAGCTTTCCCATGGCGAAGGCGCCGAAGCCCACGAAGGTGAGCTGGGCGGCCGAGATCTGGCCCCCGTATCCGGTCAGCACGAGCAGCGACAGCAGGACCAACGCGACGACCAACCCCTCGCCACCGGTGATGAGGTTCGTCACCGACAGCTGACCCGAGACGAACCAGGCCACGACGGCGAACGCCCCCGCCGCCACCAGCGTGGTGCGCAACGCCGGCACCCGGGTGGAGTGCCGGCCCGCCGCCCGACCCACCCGCAGCCGATCCTGGGGCAGGACCAGCAGGACAATGAACAGGAAGATCATCGGCAGCGTCGGTCGGATCTGGCTCAGCAGGCTCCCGGGGACGTAGCCGACTGCGTACGACTCGAACAGCCCGAGGAGCAGGCCGCCGCCGAAGGTGAGGGGGAGGCTTCGCAGTCGGCCCACGATGGCCGCGGCGAAGCCGTTGATCACGAGCAGGGTCAACAGCAGGACGTCGAGGGTCACCAGCGGGGCGAGGAGGATCCCGGCCAGCGAGGCCAGCATGGCCCCGACCGCCCACCCCGTCGAGCGCACACGGGCGGGCGCCGCGCCGTTGAGGGCTGCCAGCCCGGGGTCGTCGACCACCGCTCGCAGCGCGATGCCCGAGCGGGTGCGAAAGAGGAACAGCCGCAGCCCGAGCGCCACGGACACTGCGATCACGACCACGATGATCTGGTGGTAGCTGACGACGACGCCGAACACACCCACGTCGTGGCCCGCGAAGAACCTGGGGATGGTCCGGGGGAACCCGGGGTCCCAGCGCGTCTCGGCCGCACCCAGGAGGAACAGCATGAGGCCAAGGGTGATCACCAGGCGCGTGACCTCCGGCTTGCCGTGCAGGTTGCGCATCAGCAGCCGGTCGATCAGGACACCCAGCAACGGGGCCATGACGAAGAGGACGACAAACAAGGCGAGCGGCACGGGCCAGCCGTCCTTGACCGTGAGCTCCCAATAGGTGAAGGCGGCGACCATCCCGATGGCGGCGTGGGCGAAGTTGAAGATCCCCGAGGTGATGTAAGTGACGACCAGGCCGGTGGAGGTGAGGGCGTAGATGCAGCCGACGACGATTCCGACGATCGTGAAGGAGAGAAAGGTCGTCACGGTCGCTCAGCCGGCGTTGAAGTACGCGCCATCGCACCGGTAGCCGTTGGGCGGTTCGTCGACCCGCGAGAAGTGCCCGCCGCCCGAGACCTTGACCATCAGGTAGCAGGTCGGCGGCCCCTTGCCGCCGGGGTCGGCGGGGGCGAGGAAGCCGTTGGCGTTGAACTGGTGGACGTTCTTGAGCGCGGCCTGCAACGAGGCGCGCGTGGCGCGGGGACCTGCGGCCTGCAGCGCCTGCACGAACAGCCGGGCCGAGGACCAGCCGTAGGCGGCGAACAGATCGGCGTTGGCGTCGGGGTGGGTGCGGTGCATCCAGGTCTGGAACAGCCCGACCTCGGGGATGGCGCCCGAGTCCTCACCCAGGTACATCGCGGTGGGCAGGTAGATCAGGCTTCCGTCGCCGGCGCTGCCGGCCAGGGGGGTGTAGGTCGAGTCGTAGGCTGAGGCCCCGAGCAGCCACACCTCGGGATGCCAGTTCTGCTGTTGGGCCGCCTGCTGGATGCGGGCGATGCCCTTCACGTCGGCAGCGATCAACACGACCGTCTTCACGTTCTTTGACTTCATTTGCACGATGTCGGCGGTGAAGTCCGTCTCGGTCGGCTCGTAGATCCGCTCGTAGGAGAAGTGGTACCCGAGCGACGCCATGGTCGCCTTCTCGCCGACCCAGGCGTCCTTGGCCGACTGGACGTCGCCGATGAGAGAGCCGGCCGCGCCGATGGCGTCCGGGTGCAGGTTCTTCACGTATTGGAAGGGTCCGGTGGCGGCGCCGTTCCTGAGCGGAGAGGGCGAGAAACCGTTGGCCTCGGCCTGGGCGTCCTTCGAGAGGGCCACGTGGACGTCGGACATGCCCGGGTTCTGGCCGATGACCTGAGCGCCGCAGTTGTCGAACAGCGAGAAGGAGCCGACGAAGGCGAACACCTTCGGGACGTCGGACTGCGTCAGGGCCCTGTTCTGCCCGCAGTCGAACTGGTCGTCGCTTGCATTCAGCTTGAGCTGGCGGCCGAACACGCCGCCCTGGCTGTTCTGATAGGCGAAGAAGGCGTCGGTGCCGTTGACGGCGCCGGCGAACAGGCCGGGCACCGGGCCCGTGAGAGTGGAGATGTTGCCCACCGCGATCGCGTTGGGCGTGACACCGATGTCGGTGGCGCCTCCGTTTCCTCCCGGGGGCAACGTCAGGGCGACTCCACCCGCCCCACCGCCCGTCCCGGCGGGCCCGCCAGCACCGGCCACGCCCGCGCCTCCACCAGCTAGGGGCCCACCCGCAGCGGACGCGGGGCCGGCGCCCCCACCGACGCCGCCCGTGCCCGACGACGTCTGGCCCCCGGCGTTCAGTCCCGTCCCCCCGTTCGCCCCGAGGGCCTCCGCCAGCTGGCGGGAGCTCAGCCGGGCGCCGCAGCTGGTCAGCAGCAGCGCGGCAACGGCGACGAGGCACGCGGCCCCCCGGCTCGACCGCCCCGACGGCCTCCTGATCGTCATCCCTCTTCGCCTCCCGGGGCAAGCCCCGATCCGACCGGACGTGACCATTTGCCCGATTTGAGCAGGCTCGGAAGGCGGATCACCGGGCGTCGCTCCTCGCGCACCACCGGCCGTGGCTGACGATGCGTCAGGAACTTGCGTGGGTGATTCGACGGCTCCCGGGCAAAGCCCTTCCGTTTCCGACCGTTTTGTCGGGTTCGGTTCGCCGCCGGCGTCGCGCGAGGATGCCAGCATGTCCACGCTGGTCACCTTCCACGCCCACCCCGATGACGAGGCCATCGCCACGGCTGGGGTCATGGCCAAGGCGGCCGCCGAGGGTCACCGGGTGGTGCTCGTGACGGCCACGAGGGGCGAGCACGGCGAGATTGTCCCGGGCGTGCTGGGGGAGGGCGAGCCGCTGGGCGAGCGCCGCACTGCCGAGCTCGAGGAAGCTGCCGCGGTGCTGGGCGTGGCCCGTTGCGAGGTGCTGGGCTACGTCGACTCGGGCATGATGGGAACACCGGAGAACGACGGCCCCGGGTCGTTCTGGCGGGCCGATCTCGACGAGGCTGCCGGCAGGCTCGCCGCCATCTTGGCGGAGGAGCGGGCCGAGGTGCTCACGGTCTACGACGACCACGGCACCTACGGTCATCCCGACCATATCCAGGTGCACCGCGTAGGAGTACGAGCGGGGGAGATCGCCCGGGTGGCGAAGGTCTATGAAGCCACGATCAGCCGTGACCACGTGCGTCGCCTGGCGGCGCTCCGACCCCCCGATGTCGACGACGAGGAGCTGCCCGACCCCGACGCCATCGGCCTCGGTGTCCCCGAGGACGAGATCACCACGGTCGTCGATGTCACCCCCTACCTCGACAAGAAGCGCCAGGCGATGGTCGTGCATGCCAGTCAGATCCCTGAGAGCTCGTGGTTCCTGTCGATGCCGGCGGAGGCCTTCGCCGCCGCCTTCGGCCAGGAATGGTTCATCCTGCGGGGCGCGAGGCGCGACGGACAGGTCGAGGACGACCTCTTCGGCGGCCTGCCCAGCTAGCCGGGCCCAGGGAGGACTCCTAGGAGCGGGGGCGGGTCAGATCGGTCGCCCTGGTCATCCGGTTCGCCCGCACCTGACCTGTGCTCCTCGGTGTGACATCGACATCGGTGGCGCCGGCGCGCAGGGCCCCGACGGCGCACTCCTCCCGGGAGCGGTGGGCGAACGGGTCGAAACGGAAGTGGCGCATGGCGTTGCGATGGGTAATGCGCTCGATCTCGTCGTCCTCGACGCCGGCGAGCGACTTCATGAGGGTCTCGGGTGACTGGGGCCAGGTCGAGTCGGAGTGCGGGTAGTCGCACTCCCACGTGATCGTGTCGATCCCGACGCGGTGCCTGGCCTCCACGCCGGCGGGGTCGTCGATGAAGCAGGTGACGACCCGCTCACGGAAGACCTGGCTGGGCAGCTGGTCGCCGAAGTCCTGGCCGGTCCAGGCGTGATGGCGCTGGTAGATCCAGTCCATGCGGTCGAGGAAGTACGGGATCCAGCCGATGCCGCCCTCGGAGAGGGCGAAGCGAAGGGACGGGAACTTTCGGAGCACCGGCGACCACAGCAGGTCGGCGGCGCCCTGCACGATGTTGATCGGTTGGAGGCTGATCAACACGTCGATTGGAGCGTCGGGCGCAGTGATGACCAGCGACGACGACGACCCGATGTGCAGGCACACGATCGTTCCCAGGTCCGCGCAGGTCGACCAGAAGGGGTCCCAGTGATCGCTGTGCAGGCTCGGGAGCTTGAGCTTGGCCGGGTTCTCGGAGAAGGACACGGCGTGGCAGCCCATGGCGTCCACCCGGCGCACCTCGTCGGCCATGGCCTCGGGGTCCCAGATCGGCGGAATGGCCAGCGGGATGAACCGGCCGGGATACGTCCCGCACCACTCCTCGATGTGCCAGTCGTTGTAGGCGCGCAGGACGGCGAGCGAGACCTCCATGTCGCTCGCCCGGGCGAACAGCTGGCCGCACAGATTGGGAAACGACGGAAAGCACATCGACCCGAGGACGCCGTTGGCGTCCATGTCGCGGACGCGACGATGGATGTCATAACAGCCGGGACGGATCTCCTCGAACGCCGTCGGCTCGATCCCGTACTCCTCGGGCGGCCGTCCCGCCACGGCGTTGAGGCCGATGTTGGTGGCCTCCTTGCCGTCGTAGATCCAGGCGTTGGTGCCGTCCTCCTTGCGCACGACCCGGGGGGCGAGCTCGGCCAGCCGGGTCGGGAGCCGGCCCTCGAACATGTTCGGCGGCTCCACCACGTGATCGTCGACGCTCACGAGGATCAGGTCTTCGGTCTGCATGGGCCGTGCCCTCCCGCGTCGTCACACCAACTGACGCTCACGTCACCCTAGCCGGGGACGGCCAGCGCCAGAGGGCGGTGAGGGAGCGGGGCGAAGGTGGGCGCGACGAGCGAGGCGCGACGGGCCCATTTCGACAAGGGGAGCTTCCGCGGCTGTCTCGAGGTCCCGGCAGACCTATGCTTCGGCGCCGTGGCGGCCCCCGTCCTGATCGGCATCCTCTACGACTTCCCCCAGGCCGACGGAGGAGCGGGGTTCGAGGAGGGGGTTCGTATCGGCGTCGACGAGGTGGCCGCCAGCGGGCGGCTCGACCGACCCGTGGAGCTCGTGCCCCGGCAGGCTCCCGGGCTGCCGGCCGGGACCGCCCACGGAGTGGAAGCGGTGTTCCGGGAGCTGGAGTCAACCGGAGTGCTCGCCGTGCTCGGGCCGTCCATCAGCGACAACGGCTTGGTGGTGAAGCCGCTGGCCGACGCCTGCGGCCTGCCCTGCATCAACTACACGGGCGGGGAGATCACCCGCAGCGAGCTCGTGTACCACTATCAGGTGGGGTCGCTCGAGGAGGAGCCCGCCGTCCTCGCCGAGCACCTCGCACGGCGATCCCTCCGGTCGGCGGCGGTGATCCACGACCACACGCCCGTCGGACGTCGCTACGCCGAGTTCTTCTCGGAGAGCTGCACCCGCCTGGACGTGGAGATCGCCGGCAGCGCCGCCGTCTCACCGTTGAGCGAGGACGTCGGGCGTACGGTGGCCCGGCTTCGGGTGGGCGACCCCGAGGCCCTCGTGTACCTCGGGCTGGGGGTGGCAGCCCGGGCGGTGGCCCTGGCGCGCGCCGAACAGGGCTGGGAGGTCCCGGTCGTAGCCAACTCCTCGCTCATGTTCGGTTACGCCCGACCCGAGTGGCGCGAGGCCTGGGAAGGCTGGGTCTACGTCGATACCCTCGCCGACGACAACCAGGTCCGGGCGTCCCTGCGTGAGCATTCGAAGCGCACCGCCGCCGGTCCGATCGGCGTCGCCGCCTACGACCTGGGCCGCCTGGTGGCCGAAGGGATGGCCCGGTCGGCGCACCTGACGCGAGACGGCATGAAGGATGGCTTCGAGCGCGTGAAGCGCCTCCCCGCGGCGAGCGGCCTCGACGGCACGATCATGGGCTTCGGCGCCTGGGACCACGCCGCCCTCAAGGGGAGCTACCTGGTCCTGCGCCGATGGCAGGCCGGCCGCTCCGTCCAGGTCGACCTCTAGACCCGGCGCTGGATGTACACCGCGATGTGGGCGATCTTCCCGTCGGCATCGAGGTCGAACACCAGCGCCTCGGGTGTCTCGAGAGGAGCTCCGTCCACGTCCATCGTCTCGCTCAGCTCGGCGACCGCGACCGAGGGTGCGCCGCCGTAGATCACCCGGGCCACCTTCATCGAGTAGTTGGGCAGCTGGGGAATGAGCTCGGCGAGGAAGGCCACGTACCGGTCTCGCGGCGAGTAGGAATCGCCGAAGGGCCCGACGCGCACGACGTCGCGGGCCAGACAGTCCCTGATGCCCGCCCAGTCGTGGGCGACCATCCGATCGAGGAACCGCTCGACGACATCCGTGGCGCGGAGGATAGTCCGGAGCCTCCCTCCCCACGATGGGGGAACGGCTTTTCACCCGTATTGCGCGCGGCGCAGGCGGGTTCTATGGTTCCCAAGCAGTCGGGGGGCATCGCACCTCGCCTTCGCCAGAACGCCACAGCTCCCGGGATCATTGAAGGAGACGCGATGGCTCAAGAGCTCAACTCTTACCGGCCGCCGGAGACGACCATCACCAGCGACGCTTTCCTGCCCGAGCTCGTGGCTCACCTTCGCGAGAACCGCACGCCGTTGCGTGAGGAGTGGGCCCGGCGGATCACCAACGCCAACCTGCTCATGGCGATGACACCGGAGGAGCTCTTCTCGGAGGCGACCTCGGTGTACGACAACTACGTCGAGGTGCTCGAGACCGGGAGCGTGGAGGCGCTGCAGGACTACGCCCGCAACCTGTCGGAGCGGATCATCCCCCGGGGAGTGGAGACCGAGGAGGTCCTCGGGATCGTCCTGCTGCTGCGCGACGTGCTGGCCCGCTCGCTGTTCGAGAAGTACCAGAGCGACTTCAAGGTGCTGAACCGCGCCCTGGAGGCCTACGAGCCGGCGGCCAACCGCATCGCCAACACCGTCGGCGTGAGCTTCGTGCAGGAGCGAGAGCGGATCATCCGCCAGCAGCAGGAGGCAATCCGCGAGCTGTCTACCCCTGTATTGCAGGTGCGGGAGCGGCTGCTCATTTTGCCTATCATTGGTGTGCTGGACAGCCAGCGTGCTCGCCAGGTGACGGAGCAACTGCTGCGGGGAATTCGTACAAATAGGGCCAAGGTTGTCGTAATCGATATCACCGGTGTGCCGGCGATCGACTCAACGGTAGCCAACCACCTCGTGCAGACCGTCGAGGCCTCACGGCTCATGGGGGCGAGCGTCATCATCACCGGACTGTCGTCGGAGATCGCGCTCACCCTGGTGACCATCGGCGTCGACCTCTCCAAGATGAACGCCGTCGGCGACCTCCAGGGCGGCATCGAGGAGGCGGAGCGGCTCCTCGGCTACGAGGTCACCCGCTGCGCCGAGCCCATCGCCGAGATGCGTTAGGTCTGCGGATCGGGCCATCGCCGGTGTCCGTCCCCATTCTCAAGCAAGGGACGTACCTCATCGCGTCCATCCAGTCGGCCATGACCGACAGCGAGGCGCTCTCGTTGCAGGACGACCTCATGGACCAGGTCAGCCGGTACCGGTCCAGGGGCATCATCGTCGACGTCACGGCCCTCGACGTGATGGACTCGTTCGCGGCCCGGTCGCTGCAGACGATCGCCCACATGACGAACCTTCGCGGTGCGGTCACGGTCATCGTCGGGATCCAGGCCGAGGTGGCGTTCGCCATGGTCCAGCTCGGGATGAGCCTCGAGGACGTTCACACGGCGCTGGACCTCGAGGAGGGCCTCGCCTTCCTGGACCAGCGGACCCGGATGTGGGGCGGCGACGGCCGTGGCGGATGATGTCGTCATACCGATCACGAGTGACACCGACATCGTGCTCGCCCGCCAGAAGGGGCGGGAGCTCGCCGAGCGGCTCGGCTTCTCGCGGACTGACCTGACCTTCATCGCCACCGCCATCTCCGAGGTGGCGCGCAACATCACCAGCTACGCGGGCCGAGGCGAGATCCACTTCCGCATCGCGGACGGTGACGGCCGACAGGGGATCATCATGGAGGCGCGCGACCAGGGGCCCGGCATCGGCGACTTGCAGCGCGCGCTCGAGGACGGCTATTCCACCGCCGACGGAATGGGTCTGGGCTTGCCTGGCGCCCGTCGGTTGATGGATGAGTTCGAGGTGCGATCCGAGGCCGGGACGGGGACGACGGTCACGATGTGCAAATGGGCGCCGGATCGTGGCTGAGTGCGGTGCCAACGGCATGCTCGAGTGGGCCGTGGCGGCCCGGCCCTTTCCTGGCGAGTCGGTATCCGGAGATCAGTCCGTGGTGCGGGTCTCCGAGACCGAGGCGCTCCTGGCGGTGATCGACGGGCTCGGCCACGGCCCGGAGGCGGCGACCGCCGCCGAGCACGCGGTGGACGTGCTGCGGGAGAACCCGGCCGAACCGGTGGAGGTGCTCCTCGT
>DASXCO010000032.1 GCA_036491125.1 Acidimicrobiales bacterium
GCCTGCTCGCCCCGCTGCGCCTCGTCCGGGTACCGGTCGACGAGATCGTGGTCAGCGTGGCGCTGAGCGTTCGCTGCCTGCCCCTGCTGGTGGACGAGCTGCGGGTGCTCTACGCGGCCCGCCGGGTTCGCCGCCCGGAGATCCCGGAGGGAACGAAGAGCCTGTTCAACGAGGCCGTCGACCTCCTGGTCAGCGCCCTGGTGGCTGCGACCCGTCGAGCCCAGGAGATGGGCGCCGCCATCGAGGCCAGGGGCGGCCTGCGCTCGGCCAGCCGGAGCGGCCCCCGCCCCGGCCTGCGGGACTGGGCGGTCCTCGTGCTGGCCGCGGCGATCAGCGCGGCCATGGTGATCGCCTGATGCCGGCGAGCATTCGTGCCGCTCGCCCGCTGGACAGGCTGATATGCCCGACAATTCCGTCTTCCCGTGGGCAGGTTGCGCTCTACACTGAGCCGGGCATGCACCGGTCACTCGTCGAGCGCCGCCTCATCGAGGTCAACTCCCGGCTCAAGCGCGTGCGCGAAGAGCTGGTCGTGGTCGACGAGCAGCTGACCGCGCTGGCCGAGGCGGCCGACGAGGCGCGCATCCGGTATCTCGTCTCGGAGACGCCGCTCGCCGACCGTGAGCTTCGGGAGGCGCGCCGGCACGCCGATGCCATGTCCCGCAGCCGAGCCGCGGTGGTGGACTCGATCACCGAGCTCGAGCGGGCGCAGGACGAGTTGCTCGACCGGCTCGTGACCGAGCCGCAGTAGCCGGTCGGGAAGGAGCGATCCTTGAGCGTGCGCGTCGTCATCGCCGAGGACGAGGGGATCATCCGCCTCGACCTCAAGGAGGTCCTCGAAGAGGAGGGCTACGAGGTCGTTGGCGAGACAGGGCGGGGAGACGAGGCCGTCACGCTCGTCCGGCAGCACGGCCCGGAGCTCGCGATCCTCGACATCAAGATGCCCGGGCTGGACGGCCTGGCCGCGGCGCGCGAGATCTCCGGGGAGCGACTGGCGGCGGTGCTGATCCTCACCGCGTTCAGCCAGCGCAACCTCATCGAGGAGGCGCGCGATGCCGGCGCACTCGCGTATCTGGTCAAGCCGTTCCAGAAATCGGAGCTCATCCCCGCCATCGAGGTCGCCCTGGGACGCTTCGCGGAGCTCAAGGCGCTGGAGGCGGAGAACCGGGGTCTCGAGGGGCAGAACCGCAGCCTCGAAGATCTGCTCGAGCGACAGCGCCTCGTTGATCGGGCCAAGGGGCTCCTCATGGACGACCACGGCATGAAGGAGGCGGACGCCTTTTCCTTCATCCAGCGGACCGCCATGCGTCTTCGTCTGACCATGAAAGAAGTCGCCCGCCAGGTCATCGAGGGCACCCTCACCCCCTGAGGAGCGGCAGGGGAGCTGCGCCCCGGCTCAGGTCTTTGCGACGAAGAGCTGGGCGGCGATGGACGGGCCCAGCTCGATGGTGCCACCGGTCTCGACGTCGTCCAGCACCAGGGTCACGCTGCCGTCGGTCTCCTTCGCCCGCACATGGGCGTCGGTCCCGGGCACGAAGCCGTGGCTGCTCAGGTAGCTCAGCGACTCCAGGTCGATCTCGACCTGCTCGGTGACACGCTCGAGGCGCACGTGGGCGCCCAGCTCGGCGTCCGTCAACGCCATCTGAGCGTGGGCCGTGCCGGTCGCACCAGGGATCGGGTTGCCATGGGGACAGGTCTGCGGATGGCCGAGCAGGTCGATCAGGCGGGCCTCGACCTCGTCGGAGATGACGTGCTCCCACCGGCCCGCCTCGTCGTGGGCCTTGTGCCACTCCAGGCCGATGATGTCGGTGAGGAGCCGCTCGGCGAGGCGGTGCTTGCGGACCACGCTCTCGGCTCGCGATCGGCCCTTCGCCGTGAGCGCGACCGAGCGGGCGGCCACGGTGACGTAGCCCTCGCTCTTGAGCCGTCGCATCATCTCCGAGACCGTCGGCGCCGAGTGGCCGAGGCGCTGGGCCAGACGGGCCTGGATGACCTGCACGCCCTCCTCCTGAAGGGCGTGGATGGCTTCGAGGTACTCCTCGACCGGAGGGTGAAAGCCATTGGTCACGACCTGTAAGCCTACCTGGGGACCCGCTGAATCGGCCGGGCGAGCCTTTGGGAGCCAACCAAGAGCCACGGCGGCGGACGCGGGCCGCAATAGCATCGGCTCGTGGCCAAGGTGATGCTCCTGGACGGCAACTCGCTCGCCTACCGAGCCTTCTTCGCCCTGCCGACCGACATGGCCACGGCGTCCGGACAGGTCACCAATGCCGTGTTCGGCTTCACCTCGATGCTGATCAACCTCCTGAAGGACCACCGTCCCGATGCCATCGCCGTGGCCTTCGACCGGCCCGAGCCCACCTTCCGCCACGAAGTGGTGGAGGACTACAAGGCGGGCCGAGCCGAGGCGCCTGACATCCTCCGTCAGCAGATGGGCCTGGTCCGCCAGGTGGTCGAGGTGCTGCACGTACCCACTGTCGAGCTGGCGGGCTACGAGGCCGACGACGTGATCGCCACCCTCGCCACCCGAGCCCGGGACCGGGACGACGACGTCATCATCGTCACCGGCGACCGGGACACGTACCAGCTGGTGGAGGACCCCCACGTCAAGGTGCTGTACAACCGCCGGGGCGTGAGCGACTACGTGCTCTACGACGAAGCCGGGATCAAGGAGCGCACGGGCGTGACGCCGGCCCAGTACCCGGCCTACGCCTCGCTGCGTGGAGATCCCTCGGACAACCTGCCGGGCGTGCCGGGAGTGGGGGAGAAGACAGCGGCGCGGTTGGTCAATGACTACGGGGACCTCGACGGGGTGTTCGCCAACCTCGACTCGGCGACCCCCAAGCTCCGACAGTCGCTGGCCGAGCACGAGGCTCAGGTGCGGCGCAACGCCGAGGTCATCCCGCTCGTACGGGACCTGCCCCTGGGTGCCGATCTGGACAAGCTCTCGATGGGGGGCTGGGACCCGGACGAGGTCCGCCGGCTGTTCGCCTTCCTCGAGTTCCGCACGCTGTGGGACCGCCTGGTCGAGGCGTTGGGTCCACAGGGCGAGGCCCTGAGCGGACCGGCGGGTGCCCAGCCCTTCGAGATCGAGCTCCACCTGGCATCCACGCCAGAGGACGCATCGTCGACCCTCTCGGCCCTCCTCGCCCGCGGTGGGGCGGTCGTGGTCGAGGCGGCCTGGGAGGGCCAGCCCGGGCGGTCGCCCATCCTCGGCCTGGCTTTGGTTGCAGCGACGACCACCTCGCCCACCGACGAGGGAAGCGAGCCGCCCGACCGCCCACCGGACGAGGTCGTCTGGATCCCGGCGGCGACCCTCGAGACCTTCGAGGTCACCGGTGTGCTGGCTCGCCTCGTAGGGCCGGACGGCGTGCCCACGGTGGCCCACCGGGCCAAGGAGCTCATGCGGGCCCTCACCCCGATGGGCGTGGACATCGCCAGCCTCGAGCTCGACACCGCCGTGGCCGCCTACCTGGTCGAGCCCGGGGAAGACACCTACCCGCTGGAGGAGCTCGCCGCCCGCTACGCGGGCGTCGACGTCCGGTCACCGGCGGCCCCGCCCGCCGGCCAGCTGGACCTCGAGGGGACCGCGACCGACCCCGCTGAAGAGACCGCGCGGCGGGCGGCGGCGGTCGCCCGGTTGGCCCCCGCCCTGAGTGCCGCCCTCACGGCGCGCGGCTTGTCCATGCTCCACGACGAGGTCGAGCTGCCGTTGGTCCGCGTCCTGGCCCGCATGGAGGTGGTGGGCGTGCGGGTGGACGTCGACTACCTGACGTCGGTGGTGCGGGCCCTGACCGACGAGGTCCAGCGCCTCGACGGTGAGATCCAGGACCTCGCCGGGATGGAGTTCCGGGTCAACTCGACCCAACAGCTGCGCACGGTGCTGTTCGACAAGCTGGGCCTGGCGCCGCAGAAGAGGACCAAGACGGGGTTCTCCACCGACGCGGCCTCGCTGGAGCGACTCCGCGGGGAGCACCCGATCATCGATTCGCTCCTGCGCTACCGGGAGATGGAGAAGCTGCGCTCGACGTACGGCGACAGCCTCCTGGCCGAGGTCGCCGGGGACGGACGCATCCACGCCAGCTTCAACCAGACCGTCGCGCGCACCGGTCGCCTCTCGTCGGACCAGCCCAACCTGCACAACATTCCCATCCGCAGCGAGGAGGGGCGCCGGCTGCGGCGGGCCTTCATCCCTGCCGAGGGGTGCTCCCTGCTCATCGCCGACTACAACCAGATCGAGCTCCGGGTCATCGCCCACCTGGCCGACGATCCCGGCCTGATCGAGGCCTTCGACTTCGGCCAGGACATCCACAACGCCACCGCGGCCCGGATCTTCGGCGTCGAGCCCGAGGAGGTGACGCTCTCCCAGCGCTCCAAGGCCAAGATGGTGTCGTACGGCCTGGCCTACGGGATGGAGGCGTACGGCCTGTCGCAGCGCCTCGGCATCGACGTGGAGGAGGCGGCGATCATCCTGGCCGCCTATTTCGAGGCCTTTCCCAACGTGCGGGCCTATATGGATGCCACGGTGGCCGAGGCCAGGACGAAGGGCTACACCCAGACGCTGTTCGGTCGACGCCGGCCCATCCCCGAGCTGGCAGCCTCCAACTACCGGGTACGCCAGGCCGGTGAGCGTCAGGCCATGAACGCCGGCATCCAAGGCCTCGCGGCCGACATCTTCAAGGTCGCCCTGGTGCTCCTCGACACCGCCCTCGAGCGGGAGGGCCTTACCAGCCGGCTCATCCTCCAGGTGCACGACGAGGTGATCCTCGAAGTGCCACCGGGCGAACGGGAGCGGGCCACCGAGCTCACCATGAACGCCATGCAGGGTGCAGCCGACTTGCGCGTGCCGCTCACCGTCAACCTGTCGTGGGGATCGACCTGGGCCGAAGCCAAGGTCTGACGGCCAGAGTGCCCGAACCCAGGAGACCGCACTTCTTCGAGCGGCTCGCCGAGATCGTGGGGCCCGACTACCTGCGGTACTCGTTCACGAGGAGCACGGAATCCGAGGCGGACTTCGTGGCCGACTCGCTCGGTCTGGGGCCCGGTGAGCGGGTGCTGGACGTAGGTTGCGGACCTGGTCGTCACAGCCATGCCCTGGCCCGTCGGGGTCTGCGGGTGACGGGGGTCGACGTGGCGCAGCAATTTGTCGAGCTGGCCCGCGACCGCGCTCCCGAGGGGGCCACGTTCGTGCGGGCCGATGCCCGCCGCCTCCCGGTCGCCACCGCCAGCATGGACGCCGTCATCTGCCTGTGTCAGGGCGGGTTCGGCCTCCTGGGCGGAGGGGAGGGCGAGCTGGCCGCACTGGACGGGATGGCCGGGGCGCTGCGCGTGGGCGGGCGGCTGGCGCTGTCGGCGGTGTCGGCCTATTTCGTGCTCCGCTTCCTCGAGCAGGGCGACACCTTCGACGCTGAGCTGGGTGTGAACCACGAGCTGGCGACGGTTCGGGACCACCAGGGTGGGCAGGCGGAGCTCGACCTGTGGACGACCTGTTTCACCCCCCGGGAGCTGCGGCTCCTGTGCGGTCGCGCCGGCCTGCAGGTGCGCCACATCTGGTCCGTCGGGCCCGGGCAGTACGCCCGTCGGGCTCCGGACCTCGATCATCCCGAGTGGCTGGTGGTGGCGGAACGACGAGCCGGCTCCGTGCCCGGCGACGGCTTCGCCCCGGGTTCATGAGGCCTGGTGGTAAAATTGGTTCCTGGTGGTTCGCCGCCTGCGGGCCGAGCGAGAGGGCTCGAGGGAGACGGAGCGCCGCGTGCCTCCCGCCAATCATTCCCGCGGGAGCCCTGCCCGGAAAGAAGGCTACCAATCGAGATGTCCAATCAGCATGCCACGAGCTCCGCACCAGCTGACGCCGCTCCTGTCGCGGCACCGGAGCCCGCGGTGAACCCTCCCGATGCCGGCGCGACCCGGCCAGACGACAGCAGCGCCCAGGGGGCGCCCTCGAACGAAGGCGGTGCCCAGATGGGCACGTTCGACGAGGCCGGCAACTACACCCCCAGGCAGGTCGTCGCCGACGACCTGGGCGAGATGTCGCTCGAAGACGCCATCGCCGGGACGATCGTCGAGTTCGACGACGGTGACATCGTGCAGGGAAGCGTCGTGAAGGTGGACGCCGACGAGGTGCTGCTCGACATCGGCTTCAAGTCGGAGGGCGTCATCCCCGCCCGTGAGCTCTCGATCCGCCACGACGTGGATCCCTCGGAGATCGTGACGGTCGGCGACCGCATCGAGGCTCTTGTCCTCCAGAAGGAGGACAAGGAGGGGCGCCTGGTTCTGTCCAAGAAGCGGGCCCAGTACGAGCGGGCGTGGGGGACCATCGAGAAGATCAAGGGGTCCGACGGCGTCGTGAACGGGCCCGTCATCGAGGTCGTCAAGGGCGGCCTGATCCTGGACATCGGGCTCAGGGGCTTCCTGCCCGCCTCTCTGGTCGAGCTGCGGCGGGTCCGCGACCTGGCTCCGTACGTCGGTCGCAACCTCGACGCCAAGATCATCGAGCTGGACAAGAACCGCAACAACGTCGTGCTCTCCCGGCGGGCCTGGCTGGAGGAGACCCAGCGGGAGCAGCGGGAGGAGTTCCTGGTCAACCTGAAGCCCGGGGAGGTCCGCCGCGGCACGGTGTCGTCGGTCGTCAACTTCGGCGCCTTCGTCGACCTGGGTGGGATGGACGGGCTCGTCCACGTGTCGGAGCTGTCCTGGAAGCACGTGGACCACCCGTCGTCGGTCGTCAGCGTGGGCGACGAGATCGAGGTCCAGGTGCTCGACGTCGACCTCGACAAGGAGCGCATCAGCCTTTCGCTGAAGGCCACCCAGGCCGACCCCTGGCAGGAGTTCGCCAACGCCCACCGGGTGGGCGAGCTGGTCTACGGCCGGGTGACCAAGCTGGTTCCCTTCGGCGCCTTCATCCAGGTGGGCGACGGCATCGAGGGCCTCGTGCACATCTCCGAGATGGCCGTTCACCACGTCGACCTGCCCGAGCAGGTGGTCAGCCCGGGCGAGGAGCTGTGGGTCAAGATCATCGACATCGACCTGCAGCGGCGCCGCATCAGCCTGTCGATCAAGCAGGCGGCCGAGGGCGGCGAGGTCGCTCCCGAGTACCGGGAGGCGTTCGGGGAGCACGCCTACGACGAGCAGGGCAACTACATCGGGTTCACGGAGACCGAGTTCACGCCCGAGACCGAGGCCCAGCAGGCGTGGGCCGAGTTCGTCTCCGAGAAGGGTCCGTCCGACGGCGCACCAGAGGAGGGCGCACCAGAGGGCGCACCCGGCGGAGCCCCAGAGGGCGGACCAGCTGCCCCGGCGGCCGCACCGGCTCCGCCCGCCGATGGCGAGTCACCCGCCGGCTGACCCAAGCCGATCTGGGGCAGCTACCGGTTGGTGGTCGCCGCCGGAGCAGCGCCGAAGCTGACCGGCGATTCAACGGGGAAGTGACAGGCCACGAAGTGGTCGGGTCGCATCTGGCGCATCATCGGCTCCTCCTCCGCGCACCGCTCCTGGGCCCTCGGGCAGCGGGTGCGGAACCGGCACCCGCTCGGAGGTGACACGGGGGACGGGATCTCTCCGGTCAGCCCGGCACCGTTGGTCGAGGGACGGACATCGGGATCGGGCTCGGGTATCGACGCCAGCAGGGCGTTGGTGTAGGGATGCGTCGGGTACCGGTAGAGGTCGTCGGCGCCCGCCACCTCGCACAGCTTGCCGAGGTACATCACCGCCACACGATCGCTCACGTTCTTCACCACGGCCAGGTCGTGGGCGATGAAGATCATCGTCAGCCCGTAGCGCTGTTTGGTCTCCGCCAGGAGGTTGAGGATCTGGGCCTGGACCGAGACGTCCAGGGCAGACACCGGCTCGTCGCAGATGAGGAGCTTGGGGTCGAGCATCAGCGAGCGGGCGATGCTGATGCGCTGACACTGGCCGCCGGAGAACTGATAGGGCCGACGATCACCGGCTGCGTCCACGTCCAGGCCCACAGCATCGAAGACCTCACGGACTTTGGCGTCGCGCTCCCCGGCCCGGCGCTGTCCCCAGATGGCCAGGGGCTCGGCCACGATGTCGACGACACGCCGTCGCGGGTTGAGTGAGGAGATCGGGTCCTGAAAGATCATCTGCATGCGGGGCCGTGTCTCGCGCAGGGCCTCCCGCTTGAGCGCCGTGAGCTCGTGGCCGTCGAGGCGCACCGAGCCCGACGTGGGGCGGGGGAGCTGCATCACAGCTCTCCCGGTCGTCGACTTCCCGCAGCCTGACTCGCCCACCAGGCCGAGCGTCTCGCCCTCGCGCACGTCGAAGCTCACGTCCGAGACAGCGTGGACCCTTTTCCGACCTCCGGCGGGGAAGTCCACCAAGAGGTGCTCGACGCGCAGGAGGGCCTCGCCGGTGCGCAGCTGGGCGGTCCCGCTGCCCGCCATCAGGCGCCGACCCGCGCCACCGGGGCGTCGGTGCCGACCCGACCCTCGCGCCGGTTGCGCTCGAGCGCGTCACGACCCTCTGGCGTTCCCACGGGGAACCAGCACCGGTAGACGTGCCCGGGCGTGCTCGCCTCCTGCAGCGGGGGCTCCTCGTCCTTGCACCGTGGCTGGGCGTAGGGGCACCGGGGATAGAAGCGGCATCCGGGGGGCAGGTTGACCAGGTCCGGCGGTCGCCCGGGGATAACCGAGAGCTTGGTGTGGCTGGGGTCGCTGATCTTGGGGATCGACTTCACCAGGGCCTCGGTGTACGGCATCTTCATGTCCGCGAAGATGGCCCTGGTGGGCGCCTTCTCGACCACCTTGCCCGCGTACATCACCGCGATCTCGTCGGTTCGTCCGGCGACGACGCCAAGGTCGTGGGTCACCAGGACCATGGCCATGTAGCGCTCCTGCTGCTGGCGGGCGAGCAGGTCGAGGATCTGGGCCTGGACGGTGACATCGAGGGCCGTGGTGGGCTCGTCGGCCATCAGCAGCCGGGGGCCGCAGGCCAGGGCCACGGCGATGGTGACCCGCTGTCGCATCCCGCCCGACAGCTGGTGGGGGTAGTCGTCCAGCCGCTGTTCGGGCTCGGGGATCCCGACCGAGTCGAGCAAGGCGACGGCGCGACGGCGGGCTTCGGCCCGGTCGATGCCGAGGTGATGGCGGAGCGACTCGGTGATCTGTCGTCCGATGCGCATGACGGGGTTGAGCGATGTCATCGGGTCCTGGAAGACCATTCCGATCTCCGCGCCCCAGATGTCCCGAAGCTCGTTCTCGGTCATGGCGGTGAGCTCTCGTCCTGCAAAGCGCACCTCACCGCTGCGCACGACGTTGGTGCGGGGGAGCAGCCCCATGATCGAGCGGGACAGGACGGTCTTGCCGGATCCCGACTCGCCGACCACGCCGATGGTCCGCCCCCGGTCGAGGCTGAGCGACACCCCGTCCACCGCCCGCACCATCCCCCGGGCGGTGCGGAAGTGGGTCGTGAGGTCGGCCACCTCGAGCAGCGGCCCCGACGTCTCGGCAGCGACGGGGTAGCCGGCGGCGCTCTGTCGGTCCCGTCGCCGGGCTCTCACAGGCCTCCCTCCCGGATCTCGAAGTACGACCGCAGCCGGTCTCCGGCGAAGTTGAGTGCGAGCACGGTGAAGAACAGCGCCAGCGACGGCCAGAGGCAGATGAGCGGATCCTGCTGCAGGGCGGTGCGTCCCTCGCTGATCATCCCTCCCCAGGTCGGTGTGGGTGGACGGACCGACAGCCCAAGGAAGGCCAGGGCACCCTCGGCGACGATGGCAACCGCCACGGCCACGAGCGCGAACGACAGCGCAGTAGGAAGGACATTCGGGAGGATCTCCCGGAACATGATACGGGTGCTCCTGGCTCCGAGGGCGCGCGCGGCCAGCACGAACTCGCGCTGGGCGTACACGATCGTGTTGGCCCGCACGATCCGGAAGAGCGGCGCGATCGAGAGGATCCCGATGCCGACCACGACCGTCAACAGGCTCTGACCGACGGCGGCCACGATGGCCAGCAGGAACACCAGGGCGGGGAACGCCAGAGCCACGGTGGAGACGCCGTCGAACAGCGCGTCGAGCGGCCCGCGGAAGAAGCCGGCGATCACGCCCAGCGAGCCGCCCGCCACCATGCCGATGAAGATCGAGGCAAACCCGACGATCAGGGAGATCCGGGCCCCGAAGATGACCCGCGAGAAGATGTCGCGACCAAGGGTGTCGGTACCGAGGAGGTGCTGCAGGCTCGGGTCCTGCCTCGGGAGGGCCGAGCCGATCCCGTTGGGGTCGTCCAGCGGCAGCACGTTGGCCAGCACGGCGAGGAGGATGACGAGGCCCACCCAGCCAACCGAGATCCAGAAGGCGAAACCAAGGCGGCGAATGGCCTTGCTCGGTGCACGGGCGGTCTTGGCTTCACCGAGCTGGACGTCGCTCGGTCCCTCCAGGAGCTCGCCGCCGGCGGGCTCGCCGGCCATGACGCCGAGCGAGGTCGAGGGAATCCCGGCCTGGACTACGCCCCGACGGGACGGCGACTGATCAGACGGAGGCTGTGGCATGACGCGTCCTGGGATCGATGGTGGCATACAGGAGGTCCACGAGGAGGTTGATCGCCACGAAGCCCACCGCGACCACCAATACCGTCGCTTGTACGATGCCGTAGTCGCGGGCATAGATCGAGTTGAGGGTGAGGAGCCCGATGCCGGGCAGCTGGAAGATGAACTCGACGAGAAAGGCCCCGGTGATCAGAGTTCCGATGTTGATCCCGGCCACGGTGATCAAGGCGAACGTCGACGGCCGGAAGGCGTGCCGCAGGAGAATTCGCGAGTTCGGCATGCCCTTCGCTCTCGCCGTGGTGATGAAGTCCTCCCGCAGCGTGGCGATCATGTCGGTCCGCAGCACCCGCATGTACACCGCGAGGGAGCCGAGCGCAAGAGTGAGGGCAGGCAGGATCGCGTGTCGAAGGTTGTCGCCGACGTCCTGGGTCAGCGGGACCCACCCTGTGGCGGGGAAGACGTGGAGGCTGACGGCGAAGAGGTAGACGAGGAAGACGCCAAGCATGAAGGCGGGGATGGCGAGGAGGCCGAAAGCGACCCCGGTCGACAGCTGATCGAACACGCCGTCCGGTCGCACGGCGGCAAGGATGCCCAGCGGTATGGCGACGATCAGGGCGATGAGCTGGGACAGGACGAGGAGCTCGACGGTGATCGGCAGGGCCTGCCTGATGGTATTCCCGACGCTCTGTCCGTTCAGGTAGGAGGTGCCCAGGTTCCCGTGCAGGCTGTGGTCCAGATACTGGATGTACTGGGCGGGCAGCGACTTGTCGAGGCCGATCTGATGGCGGCATTGAGCCAGGCCATTTGCCGTGGCACTCGGACCGAGCTTGGCGATGCAGGGATCACCTGGCAGGTTGTGCAGCAGCACGAACGACAACAGGGTCACCACGAACAGCACGATGACGGCGAGGACGAGCCGTTTGGCTACGAAGACCATCTGCCGTGCTGCCCTTTCCCTGATCGGGTCACTCTGCCGCCGCCACCCCCGCCTAGCTGACCCAGATCTGCGTGGGCCAGATCCTGCCACCCTGAAGGCCGACTCCCTTGGTGCCGTCGGGGAAGGTCGGCCCGTTGAAGTTCATCACGTTCGGCTTGGCCGAGACGACCCAGACAGATCGGTCGATCCACAAGTAGGGAACGTCGGACGCGAAGCGCTTGGCCACGGTCTGGTAGTTGGTCGCCCGGACCGACGGGTCCGCGCTGGCCCTGGCTGCGTCGAGCGCCTGCTGGATCTGGGAGTCCTTGTTGCGGGCGAAGTTCAGTGCCAGCGAGCCCACCGGTGCCGCGTTGTTTTGTGTCCACCACACGTAGTTGATGTCGGGGTCCGATGCCGCGAACTGGGTCCACTGGTACACCTGGTATTTGCCCGTCAGGGCGTTGAGGATGTACTGGGACTGCTCGGTCTGGGAGATCGTGGACTGGATGCCGGCCTGCTTCCACATGCTCTGCATCAGCTGAGCCGCCTGGAGGTTGATGGGGTTGTTGGTGACCCCCAGCTGGATGTTGATCGGCTGGCCGTACTGGGCGACCAGGGCCTTGGCCTGGTTGAGGTCGTAGTTGGGGTATCCCGTAGGCGCGAAGTTCGGGGATCCCGACACGAAGGGGCCGGTCGATTGAGGGGGTACGCCGTTGTCGATCGTGTTGATGTACTTCTGCCGGTCGGTGGCGAACGCCAGGGCCTGGCGGACCCGGACGTCGCTCACGGGCGGCACGGCGGTATTGATCATGAAAAAAGACTGGTCGGGCTCGAGCGTGGAGTGGAGGTCGCTGACGGTGACGAAGCTCGAGTTGCCCGTGAGGTCGACGTAGTTCTGAAGCGTGTCGCTGTGGAGGATGTCGACCCCACCTGACTTGAGTGTGTTCTCACGGGACTGGAAGTCGACGATGGGCTTGTAGGTGATCTGGTCGAGGTAGGGCAGGCCGGGACGCCAGTAGTGAGGGTTCTTGGTCGCCGTGAAGTGGTCGTTCGGCACCCACTGCTGGAAGACGAAGGGGCCGGTCCCGATCGGGTGCTGCGCGGCGGTCTTCCCGAGCGTGCTGGGCTCGGCGATGTAGCCGGATTGGTACTGCCCCGAGATGTAGGCGGGGAAGGGGACCCAGGGGGTGCTCATCGACACCACGACGGTGAGAGGGTCCGTCACGTCCACAGAGGAGACGTTGCTGAACGCCGGGCCCGCCAGGGCGGACGCCTTGAGGCCGTCCAGGTTGGCCTTCACTGCGTTCGCGTCGAGCGCCGTTCCGTTGTGAAACGTGATGTTGGGCCGGAGGGTAATGGTCCACTTGGTGTAGTCGCCGTTGGGGGTGATCGACTGGGCCAGGTAGGGCTTGATCGAGCCGTCGGAAGCGACGGCGGCCAGGGGGTCGTAGATGGTTCGCCCGTAGATCACGCCATTGGCGTCCCAGCGGTTGCTGGTCGGGTCGAAGCCGTCGATGTCCGCTGTCAGGCCCATGCTGACGCTGCCACCGGTCTTCGGTGTGGCGGTCGAGATGCCGGCGTTGGATGACGTCGAGCTTCCGCTGCTCGAGCCGCCGCCGCCGCAGGCAGCCAGTAGTCCTGGAGCGCCGCCGAGCACGGCAAGACCGGCGGCGGTCCTGGCGCCTCGGGCGAGGAAAGTACGGCGGTCGAAGGGTTCGGGCCTGGGCACTGTTCCCCCCTTTGTTGTCATTCGTCGGGTGTGAACTTACAGCCTTCTTCGTTCCCCGAGGTGACGGGGGTCATACCCATCGCTCACGAGCTCACCCAGATCTGGGTGGTGGAGATCACCCCGCCGATCAATCCGAGGGCCTTCCCGCCGTCCGGGAGGGTCGGGCCGTTGAAGTTCGTGACCCTGGGCTTGGCCGACACCATCCAGATATTCCGGTTGGTCCACAGGTAGGGCACGTCCGCTCCGAACCGGGAGGCGACAGTCTGGTAGGCCGTCGTCCGAGCGGACTGGTCCGGGTTGGTGCGACCGGCGTCCAGCGCCTGCTGGATCTGGGGGTCCTTGTTGCGTGCGAAGTTGAGGGCCAGAGCGCCGACCGGGGCGGCCGTGTTCGTGCTCCACCACACGTAGTTGCCGTCGGGGTCCGGAGAGCCGAACTGGCGCCACGCGTAGGCCTGGTACTTCCCCTGGAGGGCGTTGAGGATGTACTGCGTCTGCTCGACCTGGACGATGTTGGTCTGGATCCCGGCCTGCTTCCACATGGCCTGGACCAGCTCGTTGATCTCCAGGGTCTTCGGCGTGTTGGTCGTTCCGTACTGGAACGAGATGGGCTGCCCGCCGTGGTCGGCCTGGTACTGCTTCACGAGGGACTGGGCCTTGGCCAGGTTGTAGTCGGGGTAGCCGGTGGGCGCGAAGTAGGGCGAGCCCTGCACGAAGGGGCCGAACGACTTCGGGGGCACCCCGTTGAAGACCGTGTTGATGACCTTCTGCTTGTCGATGGCGAAGGCCAGGGCCTGGCGGACCCGGAGGTCGTCCATGGGGGGGACCGCGGTGTTGAGCATGACGAAGTCCATGTCCGGCTCGAAAGACTGCTTCGTGTCGTCGATGGTGACGAAGGCCGAATCGCCCTGCAGGTCGACCAGATTCTGGGTGTCCGAGCTGTGCATGATGTCGACGGCGCCCGATTTGAGGCTGTTCTCCCGTGACTGGGGATCGATGATCGGCTTGAAGGTGATCTGGTCGAGGTAGGGAAGCCCGGCGCGCCAATAGTGGGGGTTCTTGGTGCTGGTGTAGTGGTCGTTGGGGACCCACTGGCCGAACACGAAGGGTCCGGTACCCACCGGGTGGTTCTGCGCCTGGCCGCTGAGCAGCGTCCTGGGCTCCACCACGACACCGGTCTGCGCCGTCAGCACGAGCGGAAAGGGGACCCAGGGCGACTTCATGGACACCACCACCGTCATGGGGTCGGTGACGTCGACGCTGGCGATCGTGCTGAGGGCAGGGCCGGTCAGGAGGGCGGCCCTGATGGTGTCGAGGTTCGTCTTCACCGCCGCCGCCGTGAGGGGGCTGCCGTCGTGGAAAACGACGTTGGGCCGAACGGTGATCGTCCACTTCGTGAAGTCGCTGTTCGGGGTGATCGACTGGGCCAGATAGGGCTTGACGTTGCCATTGGCGTCGAAGGCCGCAAGCTGGTCGTAGACCGTGTGGGCGTACATGAAGCCCGTCGTGTCCCAGCGGTTCATGGTGGGATCGAAGCCGTCGATCTCTGCCTCGGTGGCGAAGGTGATCGACCCGCCCGGCTTCGGCGTCGCCGTCGACACGCCCGTGTTGGTGCCGGTGGAGGCGCTGGTGCTCCCTCCGCTGCTGCAGGCCGCCAGGAGGCTCGACGCGCCTCCGCCCAGGACGGCAACCCCCGCCGCCGTGCGAAGACCCTGTGAGAGGAAGCGGCGGCGGTCGATGGGGTCGGACATCGCTGTCCTTTCTGGTTGGAGACCTTGTCCGCAGATGACAAAAATGTGACAGGAGTGTGACATCGGGCATACCCCAGATCAAGCCGCGGGCAACCACACCAGGTCGGGGTGCGTCTGCACGGGCTGTTCCCGGGCCCCGCCGGGGCCTCAGGCTGCGCGTCGGCCGCCGCCCGGGCGCTACGTTCCCGTCATGCTCGTCGTGGGCCTCACGGGAGGCATCGGGTCCGGGAAATCGACCGTCTCGGCCCTCCTCGAGGAGCGGGGCGCTGTCATCGTGGACGCGGACCGGATCGCCCGCGAAGTGGTGGCGCCGGGTGGGCCGGCGTACCAGCCCGTCGTCGACCGGTTCGGCCCCGGCGTGGTGACCGCCGACGGAGCGATCGACCGTCCCGCACTGGCGGCTGTGGTGTTCGCCGACCCCTCGGCGCGGGCCGACCTCGAAGCCATCACGCACCCGGTGGTGGGGGCCACGATGGCCGAGCGGCTCACCGCCCAGGCCGGAACCGACCGCCTGGTGGTGCTCGACGTGCCCCTGCTCGTGGAGGGCGGCCGGCGCCGCTCTGGCGGCGAGGCCTCGGGCGGCGAGAGCTCGGGCGGCCCGAGCTCCGGCGGGGGACGGAGCCTGCCCCACGGCGTGGCCGCCGTGGTGGTGGTGGACGCCCCACCGGAGGTGGCCGTGAGCCGGCTGGTCCGCGACCGGGGCATGAAGCCCGCCGAGGTCGAGGCCCGCATGGCCGCCCAGGCGACCAGGGAGGACCGGCTGGCGCTGGCCGACGTGGTGATCGACAACTCGGGCTCCACCGAGGACCTGGTCCAGGAGGTCGACCGGGCCTGGACCTGGATCGAGGAGCTCCGGCAGAGGAAGGAACGACCCGACCCCGAGTGATACACCCCGCCGGTACGATCGGCTCGGTGTCGCGCACGCCCCGCTTCCAGGTCGTCTCCGACCTCGAGCCCGCCGGTGACCAGCCCGCGGCGGTCGAGGCGCTGAGCCGCGGGGTACGGGAGGGGGACCAGTTCCAGACCCTCCTCGGCATCACCGGGAGCGGCAAGAGCGCGACCATCGCCTGGACGGTGGAGCAGGTCCAGCGCCCGACCCTGGTCATCGCCCCCAACAAGTCGCTCGCCGCCCAGCTGGCCAACGAGTTCCGCGAGCTGTTCCCGCACAACCGGGTCGAGTACTTCGTCTCGTACTACGACTACTACCAGCCCGAGGCCTATCTCCCCACGAGCGACACCTACATCGAGAAGGACTCCTCGATCAACGACGAAGTCGACAGGCTGCGTCACTCCACCACCGCGAGCCTCCTCACCCGACGCGATGTGATCGTGGTGGCCTCCGTCTCGTGCATCTACGGCCTGGGCTCGCCCGAGGAGTACGAGCAGCGCATGCTCTTCGTGCGGGCGGGCGAGGAGCACGACCAGCGGTCCATCCTGTCCCGCCTCGTGGCCATCAACTACGAGCGCAACGACACCAACCTGGTGCGGGGGAAGTTCCGGGTCCAGGGCGACACCATCGAGGTGCACCCCGCCTACGAGGAGACCGCTGTCCGCATCGAGCTGTTCGGCGACGAGGTCGAGCGGATCAGCCGCTTCGACCCGCTGACGGGAGAGCAGCTTGGCCTGCTCGAGGAGCTGGTGGTCTTCCCGGCCACGCACTACGTCGCCGGCGACGAGCGCATGAAGCGGGCCCTCGGCGGCATCGAGGAGGAGCTGGCCGACCGGCTGGCCGTCTTCGAGCGGCAGGGAAAGCTCCTCGAGGCCCAGCGTCTGCGCATGCGCACCCAGTACGACCTGGAGATGCTGACCGAGGTCGGGTCGTGCGCGGGCATCGAGAACTACAGCCGCCATATCGACGGCCGCCGGCCGGGTGAGGCGCCTCACACCCTCATCGACTTCTTCCCCGACGACTATCTGCTCGTCCTCGACGAGAGCCACGTCACCGTGCCCCAGCTGCACGGGCAGTACGAAGGAGACCGCTCCCGCAAGGACGTCCTGGTGGAGCACGGGTTCCGGCTGCCCTCAGCGGTCGACAACCGACCGCTGCGCTTCGACGAGCTGTACGAGCACATCAACCAGTGCATCTTCATGTCCGCGACCCCGTCGCCCTACGAGCTCTCACAGTCGGCCCACGTCGTCGAGCAGATCGTCCGCCCCACCGGGCTGGTCGACCCGGAGGTGGTGGTCAAGCCGACCAAGGGACAGATCGACGACCTCATCGAGCAGATCAACCAGACCACGGCCCGCGGTGAGCGGGTCCTCGTCACCACCCTCACCAAGAAGATGGCCGAGGACCTCACCGAGTACCTGTTGGAGATGGGTCTGCGGGTCCGGTACCTGCACTCGAATGTCGACACCATCCAGCGCATCGAGCTCCTCCGGGACCTCCGCCTCGGCGAGTTCGACGTGCTGGTCGGGATCAACCTCCTGCGGGAGGGCCTGGACCTCCCCGAGGTCTCTCTGGTAGCCATCCTCGACGCCGACAAGGAGGGGTTCCTGCGCAGCGAGACGTCGCTGATCCAGACCATGGGCCGGGCGGCGCGCAACGTCGAGGGCCAGGTGGTGATGTACGCCGACACGGTGACCGATTCCATGCAACGGGCGATCTCGGAGACCCAGCGACGCCGGTCCGTGCAGCAGGCCTACAACGCCGAGCACGGGATCGATCCCCAGACCATTCGCAAGGCCGTCACCGACATCCTCGCCCAGATCCGCCCCGACGGCGAGGCACCGCGGCCGGGACGGGACCGCAGGTCGCGACGGCGTGACGCGGTGCGGAGCGACCTGGCCGAGCTGCCCCAGGACGAGTTGAGCAGGCTGATCCGGACGCTGGAGGAGGAGATGCGTGAAGCCGCCACGGAGCTCCGGTTCGAATACGCCGCCCGCCTCCGGGACGAGATCGGGGACCTCAAGAAAGAGCTCCGCCAGGTCGGGTAAGGCCGGCTCGGGAGACCGGCCGAAGGAATCACCCGCAGCCGCGAAAGCGGCGAGGGGCGGCCCGGGAGGCCGGCCGAAGGAGTCGGCCGTAGCCGCGAAAGCGGCGAGGGCCGGCCGGGGAGGCCGGCGGGGGGAAGCCGCGAAAGCGGCTAAGGCTGCGCCCCGATCCGCGGGGAAGACCAGGTCCCGCCAGTATTCTCGATTTGTGTCAGACGTCCTGGTGATTCGTGGTGCTCGCGAGCACAACCTGCAGGACGTCTCCCTGGAGCTTCCCCGAGACCGCCTGATCGTGTTCACGGGCATCTCGGGGTCGGGGAAGTCCTCGCTCGCCTTCGACACGATCTACGCCGAGGGCCAGCGTCGGTACGTGGAGTCACTCTCCGCCTACGCCCGCCAGTTCCTCGGCCAGATGGACAAGCCCGACGTGGACTTCATCGAAGGCCTGTCGCCTGCCATCTCCATCGATCAGAAGTCTGCGTCCCGCAACCCCCGTTCGACCGTCGGGACCATCACCGAGATCTACGACTATCTCCGGCTCCTCTACGCCCGGGTCGGACAGCCTCATTGCCCGGTGTGCGGACGGCCCGTCACCCGCCAGACCCCCCAGCAGATCGTCGACCGCATCATGGACCTGCCCGACGGCACCCGGTTCCAGGTGCTGGCGCCGGTCGTGCGGGGGCGCAAGGGGGAGTACGAGGGCCTCCTCGACGAGCTGGCCAAGCAGGGTTTCTCGCGGGTCCGGATCGACGGCGAGGTGCAGGACCTGGGCGAGCAGCGGGACACCGGCCGGCTGGCCCGGTACGAGCAGCACACCATCGAGGTCGTCGTCGACCGCCTCGTCCGTAGGGACGGGATCGTCCGTCGGCTGACCGACTCCCTCGAGACGGCTCTGCGGCTCGCCGACGGGGTGGCGGAGGTACAGCTCGTCCCGAGGTCGGGCGCGAAGGGGACCGAGGGGGCCGGCGAGGAGATCCTGACCTTCAGCCAGCACCTGGCATGCAACTTCGACGGGCTCAGCTTCGACGAGCTGGCCCCCCGGAGCTTCTCGTTCAACTCGCCCTACGGCGCCTGTCCGCACTGCGCCGGCCTGGGCACCCGCTACGAGGTCGACCCCGAGCTCGTGGTACCCAACCCCGCACTCAGCCTGTCCGAGGGCGCCATCGCTCCCTGGTCGGGCAACCGCACCGAGTACTTCTACCGGGTGGTGGCCGCGGTGGCGGACGCCTACGGGTTCTCGGTGAAGACGCCGTGGGCCAAGCTGAAGAAGTCCGAGCAGCGGGTCCTGCTGCAGGGCTCGGGGACGCGCCAGATCCACGTCCAGTACCGCAACCGGTACGGCCGGGTGCGCTCGTACCACACCCACTACGAAGGCGTGCTGCCCTATCTCCAGCGTCGGCATAGCGAGGCCGAGTCGGACCACGGTCGGGAGATGATCGAGGGGTACATGCGGGAGGTGCCCTGCGCCGAGTGCCACGGCGCCCGCCTCAAGCCGGAGTCGTTGGCGGTGACCGTGGGCGGCCGCAACATCGACGAGCTCTGCAGCCTGTCGATCGGGCGGGCGGCCGAGGCCATCGGCGCCCTCGAGCTGTCCGAGCGCGAGCGAATGATCGGCGAACGGGTCCTGCGGGAGATCCAGGCCCGGGTGCAGTTCCTGCTCGACGTCGGGCTCGACTACCTGAGCCTCAACCGCTCCGCCGGCACCCTGGCAGGTGGCGAGGCCCAGCGGATCCGCCTGGCCAGTCAGATCGGCAGCGGTCTGGTCGGGGTCCTCTACGTGCTGGACGAGCCCTCGATCGGGTTGCACCAACGAGACAACCGCAAGCTCATCGACACCCTGCTGCGCCTGCGGGACCTCGGCAACACCGTGATCGTGGTCGAGCACGACGAGGAGACCATCCGGGTCGCCGACCACATCGTCGACATCGGCCCCGGAGCCGGAGAGCACGGCGGCGAGATCGTCTGCTCCGGAACGCTCGCCGAGCTCGAAGCCACCGATCGATCGCTGACCGGCCGGTACCTCACGGGAGCGATGTCGATACCGGTGCCCCAGATGCGGCGCGAGCCGGGTGAGGAGTGGCTGGTCATCAGGGACGCCCGGGAGCACAACCTGAAGGACATCGACGTCGAGCTACCCCTGGGCTGCTTCATCACTGTCACCGGCGTTTCCGGCTCCGGGAAGTCGACCCTGGTCGACGACATCCTCTACCGGGGTCTCATGAAGCGCATCTACTCCTCGAAGGTCGTGCCCGGCCGGCACCGCACCATCGAGGGTGCCGAGGGCATCGACAAGGTCATCGACGTGGACCAGTCGCCGATCGGGCGCACCCCCCGATCCAACCCGGCCACCTACACCGGGGTGTTCGACGCCATCCGCAAGCTGTTCAGCCAGACGCAGGAGGCGCGGGTCAGGGGGTACCAGCCCGGGCGGTTCTCGTTCAACGTGAGCGGCGGACGATGCGAGGCGTGCTCCGGGGACGGGACGATCAAGATCGAGATGCATTTCCTCCCCGACGTCTACGTGCCTTGTGAGGTCTGCAAAGGGGCCCGATACAACCGCGACACTCTCGACGTCACCTTCAAGGGCAAGAACATCGCCGACGTGCTCGATCTGTCCTGCGAGGAGGCGCTCGAGTTCTTCGCCAACCAGCCGGTGATCGCCCGTCACATGCGGACCCTCGTCGACGTGGGTCTCGGCTACGTCAGGCTGGGCCAGCCGGCCCCGACGCTGTCGGGGGGTGAGGCGCAGCGGGTGAAGCTGTCGACCGAGCTGTCCAAGCGGTCGACGGGACACACCATGTACATCCTCGACGAGCCGACCACGGGGTTGCACTTCGATGACGTGCGCAAGCTCCTCGGCGTCCTCAGCCGGCTGGTGGACCAGGGCAACACGGTGATCGTCATCGAGCACAACCTCGACGTCATCAAGACGGCCGACTGGATCGTCGACCTGGGGCCCGGGGGTGGCGAGGGTGGGGGCACGGTCGTGGCCGAGGGCCCCCCGGAGAAGGTCGCCAAGACCCCCGAGAGCTACACCGGCCAGTTCCTGGCCGGGGTCCTGGACCAGTAGCGTCGCGGCATGCGAGTCGCCCTCGCAGTAATCGCCGCCACCGCCGGGGGAGCCGTGGTCGCGGGATGTGGTGGCGGCAGCTCCAGCGGCAGTGGCCGGCTCAACAACCCCACGACCCTGGCATCGGCCATCCGCGACTCGGCACAGCACAAGGTGGCCACCGGCACGGCCGGCCTCCCGGCGGCCACGACGGTGACCCAGGTGACCTGCGCCAACAGCCAGCGCCTCGACTACACCTGCAGCGTCCACCTCAGCACGGGCGCCGTCCAGCCGGTCCAGGTGTCCGTGGCCCCGGGGGGACGAAGTTACGTGGTCACTTCCGGCGGCCTGTAGGTCGTCGTCGCGCCGTTACACGATCTCGAGCATCCGCTCCAGCGCCACCCGAGCCCAGCGGGCCGTCTCGGGGTCGACGGTGATGCGGTTGTGCACCTCGCCCTCCACTAGCCCCTCCAACACCCATGCCAGATGGGCGTCATCGATGCGGAACATGGTCGAGCACGGGCAGATCAGGGGGTCGAGCGAGACGACGGACAGATCGGGGTGCTCGTGGGCCAGGCGCTGGACGAGGTGGATCTCGGTGGCCACGGCGACGGCAGTGCCCGGCGGCACCTCGTCCACGGCCCGGATGATGAAGTCGGTCGAGCCAACCCGGTCTGCGAGCTCCACCACCTCGCGGGCGCACTCGGGATGGGCGATGACCACGCCGTCGGGATGCTCGGCCCGGAAGGCCTCCACATGCTCGGGCCGGAAGCGCTGGTGCACCGAGCAATGGCCCTTCCAAAGAAGGAAGGTGGCCTCCTTCACGTCCGGGCCCTCCAGCCCGCCGAGAGGCCGCCGGGGGTTCCACACCCGCATGTCGTCCTCGCTGAAGCCGAGCTGGTGACCCGTGTTGCGCCCGAGGTGCTGGTCCGGGAAGAAGAGGACCTTGTCACCCCTCGGCTCGGAGCCGTCCAGGCCGAGGGCCCACGTGAGCACGGCCCGGGCGTTCGAGGACGTGCACACGGCCCCGCCCTGGCGACCGACGAAGGCCTTGAGGGCCGCCGAGGAGTTCATGTACGTGATCGGGACGATCCGCTCCACGTCGGTGACGGTGGCCAGCTCCTCCCACGCCTCTTCGACCGACTCGACGTCGGCCATATCGGCCATCGAGCACCCGGCGTTGAGATCGGGGAGCTGGACCGCCTGGTGCTCGCCGGTGAGGATGTCCGCCGACTCGGCCATGAAATGGACGCCGCAGAAGACGACGAACTCGGCGTCGTCTCGGTCGGCGGCGATGCGGGACAGCCCGAAGGAGTCACCCCGGGCGTCGGCCCAGCGCATCACCTCGTCCCGCTGGTAATGGTGCCCGAGGATGAGCAGCCTGGATCCGAGGCCGGCCTTGGCCGTCTCGATCCGCTCGGCCAGCTCCTCTGGCGGCGCGCCCGTATAGCGCTCGGGGAGCGGCGTCTGGAGTCGCAGCATGTTGGAACCCCTCTCTGGGGAGCGCTCCGAATGCGGCCGGCGGGGACAGCCTGGTCGCCCATCCGCGGGGTTGTCGGCCTCGAAGCGAGGTATGTCGCCGGAGTACCAGGCCGGCGTGGTCTGCAGTGTAGATGGACGGCGAACGATATGGGGCCCCGTCCCGATCGTCGGGTCAGTCGCCGGCCACGGCTGAGTGCATCGCCTCGACCGCCCTGACGAGGCGCTGGGCCTCGGTCGCGAGGAGCGACTCGTCCCGCACCTCCTCCACGAGGGGGGTTGGCGCCGTGTCACCGGGCGACCGCTCCTTGGCTCGAGCCAACTTGACCGCCGC
The DNA here is from genome assembly GCA_036491125.1 of Acidimicrobiales bacterium. Taxonomy (NCBI): domain Bacteria; kingdom Bacillati; phylum Actinomycetota; class Acidimicrobiia; order Acidimicrobiales; species Acidimicrobiales bacterium. Next base: position 22,687 of record DASXCO010000032.1, read on the forward strand.
CAGATGGTCCTGGAGGGCGCCCAGGGTGTCCGCGAGGGCCGGGAGCGGGCCGGGTGGGCGACCCTGGCGGAGGGCGCCAGCCAGCTCGCTCAACGCGGCGTCGAGTTGCCGGCACAGCTCGGGCAGGCTGGGCACCGGGTGCCGCCCGGTGAACGTGGCGAGGTGGGCCTCGAGGGCCGTCACGGCGCTGTAGACCCTGCGGTTGGCCCCCACGAGGGACCAGAACTGCTCCACGAGCGCTCCACCCCCGGGCCGCTCGCCAAGGAGACGCTGGAGGTCGGCCTCGGCGTTGTCCGCGGCGAGGGCAGCCTTTCGGTGGGGCTCGTCCAGCCCCTCGGTTGTCGGTCCCGGCCAGATGTACCGCCGCATGACGGCGCAGAAATAGGCGCGGTTCGCCATCATGGCCGCGCCCAGCTCACGCTGGTCGGTCCCTCGAGAGGAGTCCGGCCACAGCAGGTAGCTGCCGCCGAGGGCGAGGGCGGCGCCGATGAGGGTGTCCGCGACCCGCCAGCCGGCGAGGGTCCACTGGCCGGGATGCCCGACCTCGGTCAGGAGGATGACGAGGGGCGTGAAGAACACCACCCAGAGCCCGTAGTTGAGAGGCAGGAACGAAAAGGCGACGAGGGCCAGGGGGATGGTCAGCAGCGCCGCGACCCACTCGTTCGTCACCGTGGCGGTGATGGCGACGGCCAGCAGGGCGCCGAGGATCGTGCCCCCGACCCGGAGGAGGGTCCGCTGGAACGTGACGCCGGCGTAGGGCTTGAGGATCACGGCGATCGTGAGAGCGACCCAGTAGCCCCTGGGGAGGCTCAAGCCGCGGAAGATCAGCACGCCGATCGTCGTCAGCGTGGCGTAGCGCAGGGCGTGGCGGAAGGCGACCGAGTCCAGGGTGAGGTTGCTCGTCAGGGCGACCCACCAGCCGAGGCGGGGCGGTCGCCCGCTTTCTTCTTCGCGACGCGTCCGTCTGGCGGAACCGACCAGCCGGTGGGCGCCGTGGAGGTCGATGGCCAAGGAAGCGGCGTCACGCAGACCGTCCAGCAGGCGCTGCATGGAGTTGTTGACCGGCCGCAGGGCTGCCAGCTCGCCGCCGTCGCCGGCGCCCCGCAGCACGCCATCGGTGAGCGAGCTCACCGCCTCGCCCAGGTCCCGGACTGCCGACTCTGCCCCCGTCACGTCGGGCCGGCCGCCGGCCCGCACGGCGCTGCCGACCGAGCGCAGCGTCTGGCTCACGCGCTCACCTGCCGAACGCACCGGGGTGGCCGTATCGCCCAGCCGGCTGCGGTCGACCAGCTCCTCGGCCAGGCCCTCGCTGACGTTGAGCAGGGCGCCCGCCGCCTCCGTGAGGGCGGCGAGCACCCGTCCCGGAGCGCTCTCGCCGTCCCGCCCGAAGCGGGTCGCCCGTACCGTCGCGCCGGCGTCTTCCAGAGCCTCCCTGGCGGCGCGCGACGCCCGAGTGACCGCTCCCGCGGTCGGCGCCGCCGAGCATGTCTCCGCGACCAGCCTGGCCACGGCCACGTAGCACCCGGCGACGGCGTTCTGGGCCGCCGCGTACGGACGCAGGGGCCACAGACCCAGGGCGAGGACCATCGCCCACGCCCCGCCGGCGAGGGAGACCCACAGCGCCTGGGCCCCGCTCAACGCCCCGGGCGGGAAGCCCAGGCCCAGGATGAAGACCACGGTCACCACGAAGCCGACGTTGCTCGCCACCCGGCCGTAGATGGTCACGAGGCCCCCCGCGAAGGCGATGGCCAGCATGAGCGGCACGGCGGCCCCCAGCGAGCTGGCGGCGGTGATCCCGAGGGCGAAGGCGCCGGCGTCGGCGAGAGCGGCGACGGACATGGCCACCGCCCGGGTCCGCTCGGGGCCGCCGGAGTCGGCCATTCCCACGTTGAGGGCTCCCAACGCCGCGGCCGAGCCGATCGTCACCCGGTTGGTCACCAGGCCGATTAACAGCGGTACGGCGATCTCGCACGCCACGCGCAGCCCCAAGCCGATGGCGGGACGGCCCGGCTCGACACGGAAGAGCGTGCTCCAGAGCAGCCCCCGGGGCTGACGGGCCGTCACGTCGGCTGGAGGTTACAGCGCCGCCCGATGAGCCGCTGCTCATAGACTTTGGAGACGTGTTGCAGCGGCCTCCCACGGCGACGATCCCTGACGCCCCCGGCTCGTACCAGTTCAAGGACGTCGACGGCAGGGTCATCTACGTAGGCAAGGCTCACTCGATTCGCCACCGGCTGGCGAGCTACTTCCAGGACCCGGCCAACCTGTCGCCGCGCACGGCGCAGATGGTCCTCAGCGCCGAGAGCGTCGAGTGGATCCAGGTCCGCAACGACGTCGAGGCCCTGATGCTGGAGTACAACCTCATCAAGGCCCACCGGCCACGGTTCAACATCCGGCTCCGGGACGACAAGAGCTACCCCTTCCTCGCCGTCACGCTCGATGACGAGTGGCCCAGGCCGATGGTGATGCGGGGCCGCAAGCGAAAGGGCGTCCGTTACTTCGGGCCCTACGCCCACGCCTACGCCATCCGGGAGACCCTCGATCTGCTGCTGCGCTCGTTCCCGGTCAGGACGTGCTCGGACAACAAGCTGGCGCATCACCAGCGCCTCGGCCGCCCATGTCTCATGTACCACATCGAGAAGTGCACCGGTCCGTGCGTGGGCGAGATCGACAAGCCCGACTACGACCGGCTCGTGGGTGAGCTGGTCGACTTCCTCGCCGGCGACACCGAGACGATCGTGCATCGGCTCGAGGCCCAGATGGCAGAGGCCGCCGAGGGGCTGGAGTTCGAGCGGGCCGCCCGGCTCAGGGACCGGTTGACCTCGGTGCGCAAGGCCATCGAGAAGCAGCAGATGGTCACTGAGCGACCCGAGGACCTCGACGTCATCGGGGTGGCCGAGGACGAGCTCGAAGCGGCGGTGCAGGTGTTCCACGTGCGGCGCGGCCGGGTGGTGGGGCGGAAGGGCCTCATCGTGGACAAGGTCGAGGACCTCGATCGGCACCAGCTCATCGCCCACGTGCTGGAGCAGCTGTACGCCGAGGCGATCATGGACATCCCCCGCGAGGTCCTCGTCCCCGACGTGCCCGAGGACCTCGCCGTGTACGAGTCGTGGTTGGCGTCGCTGCGGGGGTCGAGGGTCGTCGTGCGCGTGCCCCAGCGTGGCGACAAGCGGGCCCTGCACGACACGGTGACCCGCAACGCGGGGGAGGAGTTCACTCGCCACCGCCTGCGGCGGGGCGCCGATCACAACAGCCGGGCCCGCGCCCTCAACGCGCTCCAGGAGGCCCTGGACCTGCCCGAGGCACCGCTGCGGATCGAGTGCTTCGACATGAGCCACATCCAGGGCAGCGACTACGTCGGCTCGATGGTCGTGATGGAGGACGGCATCCCCAAGACGAGCGACTACCGCCGCTTCAAGGTCGGCACGGTCGAAGGTAACGACGACTACGCGGCGATGGAGGAGGTGCTCACCCGACGGTTCACGGCCCTGCTGGCCGAGCGGGAGGAGCCGCTGGGGGAGCGGGCCCGGCGACGTCGCTTCGCCTATCCACCCCAGCTGCTGCTCCTCGACGGTGGCAAGGGCCAGCTCCAGGTGGGCATCAGGGTCCTCGAGCGGCTGGGGCTCGACGACGAGATCCCGGTGGCGGCCCTGGCCAAGCAGTTCGAGGAGCTCTTCGTGCCCGGCCAGGCCGATCCCATCCGCATCCCACGGCAATCCGAGGCGCTCTATCTCCTCCAGCGGGTCCGCGACGAGGCCCACCGCTTCGCGGTTTCCTACCACCGCAAGCTCCGGGGTCGGCGGATGACCCGGAGCGTGCTCGACGACATCCCCGGCCTGGGACCGACGCGCAAGCGTCGCCTGGTGCGAGAGCTGGGCGGCGTCCGGGCGGTCCAGGTGGCGCCGCTCGAGACGCTGCTGGCCCTGCCCTGGCTCCCGGACAACGTGGCCCGGGCCGTGCACGACAAGCTGCATCTTCCGGCGGGATCCACGCGTCGCAGCGACGCATCCGTGGCTGCGCAATGAGCACCAGCGACAGCGACCTGTGGACCCAGAGCGCCCGCTGGTGGCAGACCGCCTTCACGGCTGGAGCCGATCCCGAGTACGTCGAGCAGATCCTCCCGCTGGTCTCGCAGCACCTTCCGCAGTCCGGGCGGGTCCTCGACGTGGGCACGGGAGAGGGGCAGGTGGCCAGGCTGGCTGCGGGTCCTCGGATGGTGGTGGGCGTCGACCCGACGTGGCCGCAGCTGGAGGAGGCCATACGGCGCGGTGGTGGCCCTCTGTACGCTCGGGCCACCGCGGCGAGCCTCCCTTTCGCCCCCGCCAGCTTCGACAGCGCCGTTGCCTGCCTCGTCCTCGAGCACCTCGAGGAGCTCGACGAAACAATCGCCGAGGTGGGCCGGGTCCTGCGGCCCGGCGGCCGCTTCCTCCTGCTCATGAACCACCCGCTGCTCCAGGTCCCCGGCAGCGGATGGATCGACGACCACATCCTCGGTGAGCAGTACTGGCGCATCGGGCCCTACCTCGTCGAGGACAGCTCCGTGGAAGAGGTGGACAAAGGCGTCTTCGTGCCGTTCGTGCACCGGCCCCTGTCCCGGTACGTGAACCTGCTGGTGGACCACGGGATGCTGGTGGTCCGCATGGAGGAGCCGGCCCCGCCCGCGGGCTTCCTGGCACGGGCGGAGGAGTACGCCGAAGCGGCGACGATCCCCCGGCTCCTCTTCCTTCTGGCCGAGAAGCTCCCCCATCGACCCGGCGATGTGACAATGGGGGAGCCTCTATGAGCGACTACCTCATCATCACCGGGCTTTCCGGCGCGGGCCGTTCGACGGCGGCCGCCACCTTCGAAGACCTCGGGTGGTTCGTCATCGACAACATGCCGCCCGCGCTCATCACCAAGGTCGCCGAGCTCGTCAGCGGGCCGGGATCGGAGACCGAGAAGGTGGCGCTCGTCGTGGGCCGGGGGGGCAGCGAGTACCTGGAGGACGTCGGGCCCGCCCTGGAGGCGCTCCGCTCGACCGGGAACCGGGTCCGGTTGCTGTTCCTGGACGCGTCCGAGGAGGTCCTCGTGCGCCGCTTCGAAGGGACCCGTCGCCGCCATCCGCTGGTGGCCGAGGGGGTGATCGGGTCCATCGCCCAGGAGCGGCGGATGCTCGACCCGATCCTCGCCCAGGCCGACGTGGTCGTCGACACCAGCGACCTCAACATCCACCAGCTCCGTGGTCGCCTCATCGACCTGTTCGAGCGGGACGACCACGCCGCCGGGCTCCAGGTCACGGTCGTCTCGTTCGGGTTCAAACATGGCGTCCCCCTCGACGTGGACCTGGTGTTCGACTGCCGGTTCCTCCCCAACCCGCACTGGATCGAGGAGCTGCGCCCGCTGACCGGGCTCGACCCACCCGTGCGGGACTACGTCATGAGCCAGTGCGACACCCCGGCCTTCATCGAGAAGGTCGACGACCTGTTCGGCCTCCTGCTCCCCGCCTACGTGAAGGAAGGAAAGTCCTACCTGACGATTGCCGTCGGCTGCACCGGCGGCCAGCATCGGTCGGTCGTGCTGGCCGACGAGCTGGCCGAGCGGATCCAGTGCCGGGGCTTCGAGCCGACGCTCCACCATCGGGATGTGCACCGATGAGCGCCCGACCGCGCGTGGTGGCACTCGGTGGCGGCCACGGGCTGGCTGCCACCCTGCGAGCCACGCGTCGCTACGGCGACGGGATCACGGCGATCGTCTCGGTGGCCGATGATGGGGGTTCGAGCGGTCGGCTGCGGGACGTCTTCGGGGTGCCGCCGCCGGGTGATCTGCGCAAGTGCCTGGTCGCGCTCAGCGCCCCATCGGTGTGGTCGAAGGCGTTCGAGCACCGGTTCGACGCCGGAGAGCTCGAGGGCCACGCCCTGGGCAACCTCGTCATCGCCGGCCTGGCTGCCTCCACAGGCGATTTCCTGTTCGCCGTGAAGGAAGCCGGGCGCCTGGTCGAGGCGGGCGGAACCGTCCTGCCGGCGACGACCGTCCCCGTCGTGCTCAAGGCCGACGCGGCCGGTGGGGCGGTGCAGGGCCAGGTCGCGGTGGCCAACGCGGGACACATCGCCCGGGTCTCGCTCGTGCCGGTCGATGCGGAGCCGCCCGCCGCCGCCCTGGAGGCCGTGGCCCGAGCGGACCAGATCGTCCTCGGCCCGGGCTCCCTGTACACCAGCGTC
>DASXCO010000033.1 GCA_036491125.1 Acidimicrobiales bacterium
CGTAGCGTCGCTCGATGTGGGCCCGCACCTGGGTGCCGAGACCGAGCCGGAACCGTCCGCCGGTCGCCTCGGCCAGCTCCCAGGCCAGCTCCGCGGTCACCATCGGGCTGCGGGGGAAGGCCACCGCGATTCCCGTGCTCACCTCGAGGTCGGCGGCCAGGGCGGCGGCCGCGGCGGACAGGTACGCCGTGCGGGCCCCCTCGGTGATCACCAGGCCCGAGAAGCCCGCGCCCGAGGCGTCGTGTGCCATCGCCTGCATCTGGCGGAGCGGCAACCCACCCGTCATCAGGTCGAACCTCATGGTGCGGCCTCGCGCTCTCCGTCCCAGCCCGGCTTTGCCGTGCTGGGCATGTTGTTTGCTGGCCTCCCGGGCCAGCCTCGGTGCCCGTCAGGGAAGTTCGCCGACGTTACACCTGTCGTTTTCGCGGTGTTTGTCGGGGTGTCACCGAGCCCTCGTAGCGTGCCGCGCCGATCCGAGCAGGGGCGGCTGTCGCCGCGGAAAGGAGCGACCCCACATGTCGCGAGTTGGACGCTTGCTGCGGTCGAGAGGGACGCGCGCGGTGGCGGTCGTGGCCGCCGCCACCGTCTCCGCCTCGGCTGCGCTGCTCGCAGGGCCGGCGGGGGCGGCGGCGCCGAGCGGCGCCGCCGACGACAACACCGCCACTCCCATCAAGCACGTGGTGACCATCATCGGTGAGAACCACACCTTCGACAACGTGTTTGGCACCTACCAGCCGCCCGCCGGTCAGCACGTCGACAACCTCCTGTCGGAGGGGATCGTCAACGCTTCGGGCGCCGCCGGGCCGAATGCCTCCAAGGCCAAGCAGAGCCAGGCGACGGACACCACCAGCTACCAGGTCGATCCCACAACGACGACGCCCTACAGCACCCTGCCCCAACCCAGCACGACCTCGACCTCGAAGGCCTGCACGGGACAGGGACAGAATGTCAACGACGCCCGCTTCCCCTCGAACCTGGCCAACGTCCCCTACCAGATCACCAAGTACGTGCCGTACTTCGACGACCACGGCCAGTACAACCAGTTCGGGACGTGTGAGTTCAACGGAGCGGTGGTCGGTGACCCGCTGCACCGCTTCTACCAGATGTACCAGGAGGTGTCCGGCGACCAGGAGCATCCAGCGGGCACCAACGACCTGTGGACATGGGTCCACCAGACCGCCGGCGATTCCAACGGCGATCCGCCGGCCACGACGCCGCCGAACACGAACCAGGGCGCGTTGGACATGGGGTACTACGACATGGCGGCGGGAGATGCCCCGATCCTTCGCTACCTCGCCGAGCACTACGCCATGTCCGACGACTACCACCAGTCCGTGATGGGTGGCACCGGTGCCAACCACATCATGCTGGGCACCGGCGATGCCGCGTACTACCAGGACAGCCAGGGCAACCCCACGGCGCCGCCATCCGGTGAGATCGAGAACCCCAATCCCCAACCGGGTACGAACAACTTCTACACCCAGGACGGATATGGGAAGAGCGGGACGACGAACGGCGGGAGCTACTCGAACTGCGCCGATGCGACCCAGCCGGGCGTGAGGGGGGTGGACGCGTTGCTGAACACCCTGCCGTACAAGACCTTCAACAACGGTGACTGCGCGCCTGGCCACTACTACCTGCTCAACAACTACAACCCGGGCTACAACGTGGACGGGACGCTCGACACCTCGACGTTCACGGTGCCCCCCCAGCAGTCCACGAACACGATCGCCGACGAGCTCCAGGCCAAGCACGTCAGCTGGGGCTACTACGGAGAGGGCTACAACAATGGCAACCCCGGGCCCAACTACTGCGGCATCTGCGACCCGTTCCAGTACGCGACGTCGATCATGGCCAACCCGGCCAAGCGGGCCAACGTCCAGCACGGGCTCAGCGACTTCGACGCCAGCGTCGCCAACAACACCCTCCCCGCCGTCTCGTACCTCAAGCCCGGCGACGACGACGGCCACCCCGGGTACTCGACCCTGGCCGCGTTCGAGAACTTCGTCAGCCACACCGTCAGCGAGATCCAGAACCAGCCCAAGCTGTGGAAGTCGACCGCCATCTTCATCACCTTCGACGAGGGCGGCGGATACTACGACTCCGGTGCCGTCCAGCCGGTCAGCTACTTCGGTGACGGCACCCGGGTGCCCATGCTCGTGGTCTCCCCTTACACCAAGGCCGGCCACGTCGACCACAGCTATACCGATCACGTGTCGACCCTGAAGTTCATCGAGGCCAACTGGAAGCTCAACCCGCTGTCGAGCCGCAGCCTCGACAACCTGCCCGACCCCCGGCAGGCGAACGGTTCCTACCTGCCGCAGAACCCGCCGGCCATCGGAGACCTCATGGGCCTGTTCGACTTCGGGCAGGCGCAGCCCGACACGGCGAAGCCACCGCCGGGGAATGGGCCGCCACCCCATGACAGCCAGGGTGGCGGCGGATCAGGCGGCAGCTCGCGGTCGAACTGACCGCAGCCAGGTGATGCCAGCTCGGCCGGGGCCTTCGGGCCTCGGCCGAGCCGTTACGGCCGGCTCGGTGTCGACGTCGTCAGGATCAGACGGTGCCGCCGTCCGGCTTCCGGGCTCGACTGGGCGCCACCCGGGGCGGCTCGCCTGGCATCTTCGGGTAGACGGGCGGCCAGGGGGCGTCGGGGATCCCCGCGGCCCGGTCCCTCTCGTGCAGCGCCAGCAAGGGCTCCAGGGACTGGGGGTGCGAGGCCATGTCGGCCCAAGGATCGCCGCGCTCGGCCACCCGACGGGGGACGGTTGCGATCGTCAAATCGTCGGGGACGATGGCGTCGAGCTCATCCCAGCCGAACGGCGTCGACACCTGAGCGCCAGGCCGGGCCCGCACCGACCAGGCGCCGAAGATCGTCTTGTGGGGAGCGTTCTGGTTGAAGTCGACGAAGACACGTTCGCCGCGCTCCTCCTTCCACCAGGCCGCGGTGACGAGCTCGGGCCGGCGGCGCTCGAGCTCCCGGGCCACGGCCACCGCAGCGGCTCGAGCCTCGAAGGACGTCCACTTGGGCTGGAGGCGAACGTACACGTGGATGCCCCGGTTGCCGGTGGTCTTGGGTCGACCCGTCACTCCGACGTCGTCGAAGAGGACGGCGACCTCGTGGGCCGCCTCCTGGACCATCGAGAAGGTCACGCCAGGGCCGGGGTCGAGGTCGATGCGCAGCTCGTCGGCGTGCTCGGGATCGGCCGCCTGGGTCGGCCAGACGTGGAAGCCGAGGCAGGCCATGTTGACCGCCCACAGCACGTGGGCGAGGTCGGCGGCCACCAGGGCCACCGACGTGGTGCCGTTCGGGGTGGAGACGACGGTCGTCTCCAGCCACTCGGGCCGGTTCTCGGGCACCCGCTTCTGGAAGAACGATGACCCCCCGGCCCCGTTCGGGAAGCGCTGCAGCAGCACCGGGCGTCCACCGATCGCCGCCAGAAGGGGCACGGCGACCGCCTCGTAGTAGCGGACGAGATCGAGCTTGGTATCCCCGCGCTCGCCGAAGAACACCCGCTCGGGGTGGGTGATGGTCATCTCACGACCGGCAGCCTCGACCACCACCCCGGTCCCGCCGTCCGACGTCGACCCTCGCGCCATCAGCCAAAGCTACCGCCGTGGCCGTCTGGGGAGCTGGTCGTAACCCCTTAGGGAATGGCAAAAGGTCCAGCTAGGGTTGGCCGGGTCGTGGCGCGGCTCCGCATGAACCCGAAGGTCAGCGTGAGTGTTGTCTTCGTGTCGGCCATGTTCATGGCCATCATGGACATCACGATCGTGAACGTGGCCCTACCCACCCTGGGCAGGGAGTTCCACGTGCGCCCGGCGGGCGTGGAGGCGGTGGTGGTCGCCTTTCTCGTCAGCCTCGCCGTCTTCATCCCCGCCTCGGGATGGCTCGGTGATCGCTTCGGGACCAAGCGGGTCCTGTTGACCGCCATCGTCATCTTCACGGTCGCGTCCGTGCTGTGCGGCCTCGCCCAGAGCCTCAGCCAGCTGGTGCTGTTCCGCATCCTGCAGGGCGTCGGAGGCGGGATGCTGACGCCGGTGGGCATGGCCATGCTCTACCGCACGTTCCCGCCCCACGAGCGGATCCGGGCGTCGCAAATCCTGGTGACCCCCACGGCGTTGGCGCCTGCGCTCGGTCCTGTGGTCGGCGGCCTGCTGGTGACCGAGCTCTCCTGGCGGTGGGTCTTCTACGTGAACGTGCCCATCGGTGTCTTCGCCCTGACATTCGGGCTCCTCGCCCTGGACGAGCACCGTGAGCCGGAACCCGGCCGTTTCGATCTGGCCGGTTTCCTGCTCGCCGGAGCTGGGCTGGGCTCGGTCATGTACGCGGTGAGCGAAGGTGCGTTCAGGGGCTGGGGCTCACCATCGATCGTCGCCGCCGGACTGGCCGGGGCGGTGCTCCTCGCGGCCATGGTCTTCGTCGAGCTTCGACGCCGCGAACCGATGGTCGATCTCCGTCTCTTCAGCGACCGGCTGTTTCGCACCACCACGCTGGTGTTCTTCGTCGCCGTTTCGGGCTTCCTCGGCACCTTGTTCGTCGTCGCCCTCTTCTTCCAGGACGGGCTCGGCGCCTCGCCGCTGCTTTCCGGCCTGAGCACCTTCCCCGAAGCCCTCGGCGTCATGCTCGGCGCTCAGGTCGCGACCCGGATCTATCCGAGGGTCGGACCGCGGCGCATCATCGCCGGCGGCCTCGCCAGCATCGCCGTGTTCACCGCGCTCATGTCGCTGATCGGCTTCGGCGCCTACAGCCTCTGGGAGATGCGGCTGCTCATGTTCGTGCTCGGCTACTCGATGGCCCACGTGTTCGTGCCGTCGCAGGCGGCCGCCTTCGCGACCATCAGCCGTGCCTCGACCGGCCGCGCCTCGACGCTGTTCAACGCCAACCGTCAGCTGGGCAGCGCCGTCGGAGTGGCCGTGCTCAGCACCATCCTGGCCACCGTGGGCCTCGTCCGGCAGACCCCCGGCGGAGTCGTATCAAACCTGGGTGCGTACCACCTGGCCTTCGGCACCGCCGCGGTCATCGCCCTGATCGGAGCGATGATCGCCCTGACCATCAGAGACAGCGACGCAGCGCCAAGCATGCGCAGGCCGGATGCGGCCGCCGAGGCCGGCGGGGCCGCCCCCGGGCGCGAGCACGAAGGGGCGGTGGAGGGGGCACGGGCCTGAGGGACCGCTGGTCCCGATCAGGAACGGTTCAGCCAGATCTCGGTGGGGGTGACCACCCCCCGGCTCATGGCCTTGGCCTTGCCGCCCCCCGGGAGCGTCGCGCCGGCGAAGTTCTGGACCTGGCGCTGGGCGGCGACCATCCAGATGCCCCGGTTCGTCCACAGGTACGGCAGCTCGGAGGCGAAGGTCCGGGCCAGGCTTCGATAGGCGGCGGTTCTCGCCGCCGCGTCCCCGCTGGAGCGGCCTGTTTCCAGGGCTTGTTGGATCTGCGGGCTCCGGTTGCGGGCGAGGTTGAGGGCCGGCTGGCCGACCGGCGCGGCCGTGTCGGCAGTCCACGAGGCGTAGTTGAGATCGGGGTCGGCAGCGGCGAACTGGCGCCATGTGCAGGTCTGAAAGCTGCCCTGGCGGACACGGGGGGCGAGCTGGGCGGCGTCGACCTGGATGACCTGGCACTGGATGCCCACCTTCTCCCACATGCCGCGGAGCAGGCGACCGATCTGCCTGCCCTTCGACGTGCTGTCGGTGACGAGCTCGACGGAGACCGGGCCCTTGTCTTGTTGGTACCGGGCCACGAGGGCCTTCGCCGTGTCGACGTCGAACCAGGGGTAACCGGTTGACGAGTGGTACGGCGAGCCCCTCGCAAAGGGGCCGAACGACTTGGGCGGGATGCCGTTGCGAACCTTGTCGATGATCCGCTGCTTGTCGATGGCGTGGGCCAGAGCCATTCGCAACCGGCTGTCGTCGGTCGGCGGCACCGCGGTGTTGAGCAGCACGAAGTCCATGTCAGGCTCGGTGCTCGCGTGTGCGTCGTCGATGGTGACCCAGCTGGGGTCGCCGCGGAGGTTGGAGATGTTCTGTGTGTCCGAGCTGTGCATCATGTCGACCTGGCCGGAGGTGAAGGTGTCCTCGCGCGAACGCTGGTCGATGATCGGCTCGTACCGGACTTTGTCCAGGTAGGGCAGTCCCGGCCGCCAGTAGCTCGGGTTCCTGGTGGCCGTGAACGTGTCCCCTGGCGTCCAGCGCTCGAACACGAACGGCCCTGTCCCCACCGGCTTGTGGTCGGCGTCGCCGGCGAGAAGCGTCCTGGGCTCCACCACAATCCCGGCCTGGCCGGTCAGGTGGAACGGAAAGGGTTGCCACGGGGTGCGCATCGACACCACGACGTTCATGGGGTCGATCACGTCGACCGCGCCGATGGTGGCGAGCGCCGGAGCGGTCAGCGGGGCGGTGCGGAGGGCGTCGAGGTTCGTCTTCACCGCCGCCGCCGTCAGCGGGCTGCCGTCGTGGAACGCGACGTCCCGCCGGAGGGTGATCGTCCACCTGGTGTAGTCGGCGTTGGCCGTGATCGACTGGGCCAGATAGGGCCGGACGGCCCCGCTCGCATCCACGGCGGCAAGTGTGTCGTAGACGGCTCGCGAGCTCAGCAGGCCGCCGACGCCCCACAGCTCCCGGGTGGGGTCGAAGCCCTCGATCTCGGCCTCGGTGGCAAACGTGAGGGTGCCGCCCCGCCGCGGCGTCCCCTGCGAGACGCCGGCGCTGCTGGCCGAGCTGGACTGAGGTCCGAGACCGCAGGCGGCGAGGGCGCCGGACGCCCCGCCCAGGAGCGCCAGGCCGCCTGCAGTCCTGATACTGCGGGCGAGGAACGTACGGCGGTCGAGGGGTTCGGACAAGGTCGGTGTCTTCCGGCGGAGGTCGATCGGGCAGCGCGGCGCGTCAGCTGGTGGTCACCTGCGGAGCGGCGCCGTGCACACCGGTGTCCTCCCGACGCACCGTGCGCTCTGCCCGCCCGAGCCTCAGGCCCCGCTGGCCTCCAGCTGCATCCGGTCGTACTCGGCACCGGTGTCCTCCCAGTCCTCGTACTCGAGGACGCCGAGCTCGCCGAACCGGCGCCGTAGCCAGCCGTCGCCGGCGTCGAGCAGGCCCAGCTTCTTCAGGTTGGGCACGATCTTCGAGAACAAGACCTTGCGAAACTCGCGCTGCACCGGTGAGTCGAGCATGACCTGGCAGCACTCCTTCACCGGCAGGCCCACGGACTCCCACACCTCCTGGCCGAGGAAGCGGTCTCGCATGCGCACCGCCGCCTCGTAGCAGAACTCCTGGCGCTCGCGGATCTCGGCCGCGCCGAGCCCGGCGTAGGCCTCCTTGAGCGAAAGCACGCCGAAGGCCACGTGGCGCGCCTCGTCGGCCATCACATAGCGGGTGATCTGCTTGAGGAGGGGATCGATCGAGTACGTGTACTGGAACCCGAAGGCGGCCAGGGCCAGCCCCTCGATCATGATCTGCATGCCCAGGTAGGTCATGTCCCAGCGGGGGTCGCCGGCCACGTCGTCGAGCAGGCTCCGCAGGTGGAGGTTGATGGGGAACTCGACGCCCAGCTTCTCCTTCAGGTACCTGCCGTACACCTCGACATGGCGGGCCTCGTCCATGACCTGGGTGGCGGCGTAGTACTTGGCGTCGATCCAGGGGACCGTCTCCACGATCTGCGCCGTGCAGATCAATGCGCCCTGCTCGCCGTGCATGAACTGCGACAGCGTCCAGGCCTGCTGGGCCGCCCCGATGTCGTACCACTCCTCGTCGGACAGCCGCTCGAACACGGTGCCGGCGCGGTCGATGTTAAGCGTCGTCATGAGGGGGTTGGTTGGGTCCCGGGCGATCCTGGCCGGGTCGACGTCGATGTCCCAGTCGATGTCGGTCGACACGTTCCACATCGACGTCTTGGCCTTCTCGTACAGCCTGGCCAGTTGGGGCCGCGACCGGTCGTAGTCCCACGTGAAGCACACCTCGGGTGCCGTCCGCACCACGTGGATGGCGTCGTGCTGCTCGGCCGTCTCGACGGTCTCCGCCAGCTCGTCGATGGTGCCCGAGCGCACCTCGTCGTCGGTGGACATGCTCCGACCTCCTTGGCCCATCCTCGAGCCTAGACGCTCAAGCGGCGTCGGCTATGTCGTCGGGCCGCCCTCCCGGGCCGGCCTTGACGCTCAAGCGCCTGCGGCTATGTCGTCGGGCCGCCCTCCCGGGCCGGCCTTGACGCTCAAGCGCCTGCGGCTATGTCGTCGGGCACGGTCAAGCAGCGTCGGGGACGGTCAGCCGCCGGTCGAGTGCCCGACCACCGAGTTGATGTAGGTGAGCATGGGCCTCCCGCCACCCGAGCTGCCGACGGGCCAGAAGCCGATCTCCAGGTGCGGGCCGCTCGAGATGCCGACGATCCCGTAG
>DASXCO010000034.1 GCA_036491125.1 Acidimicrobiales bacterium
CGGACACACCTCGTCGAGGTGCTCGCCCGACGCGCCGGCCAGCACCTCGGCGTCGGTCTGCTCACCTTGCCCGAACGACTGCACGGGCTTGCGGACCCCGACCCGCCGGCCGTCTCGGCGCAGCCGCTCGATCAGGCGCGCCGTCACCCAGGTCTTGCCCACCTCGGTCCCCGTCCCGAGCACGAGCACGAGCCGGTCAGGTCGGGGCAACGCCGAGCAGTCCCAGCTCGCGCAGGGCGTCGAGCAGCACCTCCACCTGGCGGGTGGTGTGGGCGGCAGACATCGTCACCCGCAGGCGCGAGGAGCCGGCGGGCACGGTGGGCGGTCGGATGGCGGGTACCAGCAGCCCCCGCACGAGCAGGGCGCGGGCGGCCTCCTCGGCGTCTGCCTCCTCGCCGAGGATGACCGGCACGATCGGTGAGGGGTGGCCCGGTCGGATCGCCTGCACGTGGGCGTCGAGGCGACGACGCAGCTCGTCGCCCTCCGGTGAGCGCACCACGCCGAGAGCCGCCAGCGCGGCGGCGGCGTCGGCCGGGCTCGGGGCGGTGGTGAAGATGAACGGTCGGGCCCGGTTGACCAGCAGCTCGATCCACCGACGCGAACCGGCCACGAATCCCCCGAGCGAGCCCAGCGTCTTGGACAGCGTTCCCACCCGGAGCAGCTCGACCTCCTCGTCGAGCCCCCTGGTGTCGGGTCCGAGGACGGCGTGGGCCTCGTCCAGGACGAGGAGCGCCTGGCGTCGGGCGCAGAGACGAGCGAGGCCCTCGAGGTCCGCCGTGTCGCCGTCCATGGAAAAGACCGAGTCGGACACCACGACGACCCGGCCCTCGATCGCAGACATGAGGGCGGCCAGGTGGTCGAGGTCCCCGTGGCCGAAGACGCGCGCGTCCGCCCGCGCCAGTCGGCAGCCGTCGACGATGGAAGCGTGGTTGAGGCTGTCCGAGCAGATCGTGACCCCCTGGCCACCGAGGGTGGTCAGCAGGCCGAGGTTGGCGGCGTACCCGGTTGGGAAAGCGAGCGCCGCCTCGGTCCATTTCCACTCGGCGAGGGCGGACTCGAGGTCGCGGTGGATGGGGCGAGAGCCCACGACAAGCCGGGAGGCTCCCGTCCCCGCGCCCCAGCGATCGAGGGCGTCGTGGGCGGCGGCGACAACCGTCGGGTGGTTGGCCAGCCCGAGATAGTCGTTGGAGGCGAAGGACACGACCGGACGCCCCTCGTCGACCAGGCGCCCGCAGGGGCCCGCCGCATCGAGGGTTCGCGGCTGTCGCCACTGCCCGGCACCGCCGATCTCGGCGAGGGCGCCGTCACGCCACTGCAGCCAGGTCACCCTTTCGTGCAGACTTCCTCGACGGCGGCGGTCACGGTCGCAACGATGCGCTCGATCTCGTCTGCGGTGACGGTGAGCGGGGGCATGATCACGACCACGTCACCGAGAGGCCGGATGAGGACGGCCCGGCGGACGCAGGCCGCCGATACCAATCGACCCCATCGCAGCCCTGCGGTCGGGGGGTTGAGCTCCACGCCGCCCATGAGACCGCGCAGGCGGATCTCGGCGACGGCGGCGTGACGACCGAGGGCAGCTTCGAGAGCGGCGGACAGCTGCGCCGACCGGCTGCGCACGTTGGCGAGGACGTCCGCCTCCATGAGCAGCTGGAGATGGCGGTGGGCCACGGCGGCCGCCAGCGCGTTCCCGCTGTAGGAGTGGCCGTGGTAGAAGGTGCGGGCGGAGAGGTCGGGCCCGAGGAACGCCTCGTAGACACGATCGTTGGCCACGGTGGCCGCCATCGGCAGGTAGCCACCGGTGATCCCCTTCCCCAGGCAGAGCAGATCGGGTGAGATCCCGCACTGCTCGCTGGCGAACAGCGACCCTGTGCGACCGAACCCGGTCGCCACCTCGTCACAGATAAGGAGCACGTCGTTCGCCGCGCAGGTCTCGCCCAGGCGGGCGAACGAGGCGGGCGGGGCGACGAGCATGCCCGCCGCCCCCTGCACCAGGGGCTCCACGACGACGGCGGCCAGGTTGTCCCGGTGCTCGCGCACCATCCGGCACGCAGCGTCGAGGGACGGGTCCTCGGCGAAGGACGGCGCTCGCAGCACGGGGAACCGCAGCGGATCGAACACCTCGGTGCCGAACCCGCCCCCGCCGAGCGACAACGATCCGACCGTGTCGCCGTGGTACGCCTCGCCGAACGCCAGATACCCCGTCCTCGGTCGTCCCTCGTTGGCCCAGAACTGAAATGCGATCTTGAGCGCCTGCTCCACGGCGCTGGCGCCATCGGACGCGAACAGGAAGTGCGGGCGCCTGACCGGAACGAGGGGAGCGAGGGCCTCGGCCAGCTCGATGACCACCTGGTTGCCGTTTCCGAGCATGGTCGAGTGGGCGACACGCCCGAGCTGATCGACCACCGCCTGGTCGAGCTCCGGGACGCCGTGGCCGAGGGTCGTCACCCACAGCGACGACACCGCGTCAAGGTAACGGCGCCCGTCGGCGTCGATCAGCTCGCGGCCCTCGGCGCGATCGACGATCACCGGCTCGTTGTCGGCGTAGGAGGACATCTGGGTGAAGCCGTGCCAGATGACCTCGGCGTCCCGCTTGATCCAGGCCTCGGCTGAGTCCATGCCGGGGCACGCTAGTGTCCGTGGCCCGTATGCCTCGTCTGACCCTCACGTTCGACAACGGGCCTCACCCGGAGACGACAGAAGGGGTCCTCCGGGTGCTCGACGAGCGGCAGTTGCGGGCCACCTTCTTCGTCGTGGGTGACGAGCTGGCCCGGTCCGGCGGCCGAGCCACCGCCGAAAGGGCCCGGGCGGCGGGCCACTGGATCGGCAACCATTCGATGACCCACCAGGTGCCGCTCGGTGACGGCGGCGACGACGGCGACCAGGCCGAGGAGGAGATCGGCGCCGCCCAGGAGCTCCTGGGCGATCTGGCCCACCCTGACCGGCTGTTCCGGCCGTTCGGCGGGGGTGGCCATCTCGGGCCCCACCTGCTCAGCCCGGCCGCCCTGGCCTACCTGGTGAAGCACCGCTACAGCGTCGTGCTTTGGAACAGCGTGCCCCGCGACTGGGAGGACCCGACCGGGTGGGTCGAACGGGCCCGCCAGGACGTCGCCAACCAGGAGTGGACGGTGCTCGTCCTCCACGACCTCCCGACCGGGGCCATGGACCACCTGGCCGCGTTCATCGACGGGGAGCTGGCCGCCGGCGTCGAGATCGTCCAGGAGCTGCCCGAAGGATGCGTGCCGATCCGGCGGGGCGTGACCCGGGGGCCCGTCGAGCATCTCGTCGCATCAGGCGTGGCTCCGGACGGCTAGGACGGCGGCTCGAGGCGATCGACCAGCCCGGGAGTCAGCTCGTCCAGCGAGTCGATCTGACCAGCAGCGAGGGCGAGCACGTCGGGATCGGGCGGGAACTCCCGGTTCGGTATGGCAACCACGACCATCCCGGCGCTCGCCGCCGCCCGGACGCCGTTGGCCGAGTCCTCGATCGCCGCGCAGCTGGCCGGGGGGACGCCGAGGGCGGCCGCCACGGCCAGGTAGACGTCGGGGGCCGGCTTTCCCCTGGCGACCTCTTCCGACGACACCGTCGCCGCGAAGCAGCCCGCCAGGCCCGATGCGGCGAGCGCGGCGTCGATGACCGGCCGGTTGGAGGACGACGCCACGCCGAGCGGCCACCGCGACGCCAGTCGTCGAACGGCGCCCTCGGCTCCGGGGAGCAGCGGGAGCTGCTCGCGGTAGATGGCCAGCACCCGCCCGACCACGTCGTCGACGATCGCCGCTGGCTCGAGCTGGACGCCGAGCTCGTCGTGGAGGTAGGCCGCCCACTCGGGTGAGCTCATGCCCATCATCGCCCGCTCGATGCCCGATGGCCACTGCCCACCGTGGGCGAGCGCGACCGCGCGACGGGCATCGGCCCACGTGCGCTCGGAGTCGAGGAGCACGCCGTCAAGGTCGAAGGCCACGGCGCCGGTCACGCGTCGTCGGCGCTCGTGAGCGGCTCGGGCCGGGGGTAGAGGTGATCCTCCTGAACGAGCGACCCGTCAGGTGAGCGATGCGGCGGCCGGCGGGGCGGCACGGCGGCCCCCGGGAGGTGCTTACGCCCACCGGACCAGGGCGCAGGAGGAGCGACGACGCGGTCGGCCAACCGGTAGGCGAGGCTCTCGTAGTTGACCCGCCAGCCCCGGAAGTGCGGCCACGCCTCCTCGGCCCCGCGCTCGATCGGAAAGCTCTTCGCCACGAGGAGCTCGACGGCGTCCGAGAACTCCTCGAAGGTGAGGTCGAGGGGCGCGTCAGGGAGAGGATCGAGATCGAACTTCCAGTGGAGCGAGCTGGCGATCCGCCGGAACGCGCTGAACCCCATACGGAGGCACAGCCGGGCCTGGGACGGCGCCGAGGTCGGGCACAGGGCGAGGTGCATGGCGGCCGCGTCCAGGACGGCCAGCAGGGAGAGGACCCAGGAATACCAGGCCTGCGGCGAGCGAAAGAGCAGGAGGACGGGATAGGTCGTATGGCTCTCGCTGACTTCCGCTGCCCACTGCTCCCAGTCGTCGTAGAGTTCGGGCAGGGCGTCGATGATGCCCACCAGCTGATGTCGTATGAGGACCTCAGGACCCCATGCCGGAGTCCCCGCCCGGCTCTCCATCAGGGCGACCAGGGCCTCGCGGCGGTTGAAGGCGCTGTAGATGGCGGGCAGGTAGGCGATCTGCAGCGCGATGGTGATGGCTGCGGTGCCGGCGACGAGTCCGATCAGCGTGTCGTTGGTCGGACCGGCCACGTGGGCGGTCCCGATCGAGAAGAGCGAGAGCCCCGCTTCGCGAAGCCCGAGCGTCAGGCTCCCTGTCCAGTGCCACAGCATGAAGCCGTACCCGATGACGAACAGCCCGAGGAAGGTCAGCAGTTGAGCGAGAAGGGCGACTGGCCCGGTCGGGGCGAGGATGCCGTCCTTCGTCTCGTAGCGGCTCGTCAGTCGGGACAGCGAGACGAAGCCGAGCCGTACCGTTCGGTTGACGGCGAGCGACAGCGTTTGGCCCGCGGAGCGGGGGAGCACGAGGGCGATGACCGCGCTCGCGGCTGTCGCTGCCACGATGAGGATGCCGACGGCGAAGCCGATCCACTGCAGGATCAAGATCGGCTCGATGCGCTCATTAGCTCGCCCTCCGCGTGGTCCGGACCTCGGTCGGAGACTCACCGGACCACGTAGTCTGACCGATCCCGCCCGGCCGCGCCGCGGTTGGGGCGGTTCTGGGACCAGGGTCCCGGAGGTGGGAGGTGCGAGATGAAAGCGCTGGTGGCGGTCCCAGAGGCGCCCGGTGGAATCGAGCTGCGGGAGGTGGCGCCGCCGGAGCTGGCCCCCGGACACGTCCTCGTTCGGGTGAAGGCGGTGTCGCTCAACCGGGGCGAGGTTCGGGCCCTGGCGACCGCCGCCGAAGGATGGCGTCCCGGGTGGGATCTCGCCGGAGTCGTGGAACGATCCGGCGGTGAGCCGACGGCGCCGCGAGAGGGAGCCCGCGTGGTGGGCGTCGTGGGCGGCGGCGCCTGGGCCGAGCTGGTCGCCGTTCCTCTCCACCAGGTCGCCACCATCCCCGACGAGGTGACCGACGCGGCCGCCTCCACACTCCCCATTGCCGGGCTGACCGCCTGCTGGACGCTGCGCATCGGCGGCGCCAGTCCCGAGTACCCGGTCCTCGTGACCGGGGCGGCGGGCGGGGTCGGGCGTTTCGCCGTCCAGCTGGCGGCCCACGGGGGGGCGGACGTGACGGCGGTGGTGGGAGCTCCGCAGCGTGGACAGGGACTGCGCGAGCTCGGTGCCGGGTCTGTCTCGGTGGGGATGCCGGCGTCGGGGGAGTACCACACCATCCTCGAGTCAGTCGGAGGGCGGTCCCTAGCGTCCGCTCTGGGCCTGGTCGGGCCGCGCGGTGTCGTGGTCAGCTATGGCAACTCGTCGGGCGAGGCGACCACGTTCGACGTCAGCGCCTTCTATCGGCGTTCGGCGCAGCTCCTGGGCTTCTCCATCTTCGCCGAGCTCGAGCGGTCGGGCGACGTCACCGCCGACCTCATGCTGCTCGCCGAGATGCTGGCCGACGGTCACCTCGAGGCCGAGATATCGCTCGAGGATGACTGGCGGGAGGCGCCCGCCGCCTTCACGGCGCTGATGGATCGTCGAGTACCCGGAAAGGCAGTGCTCCACGTCAGCTGACCGCTGGTGTTGCGCGCCCTCTCGCGACGAGAATGGATCGCTCGGCCGTCAATGAGCGAACCTGTCGTGACCAGGGCGGATTTGTGCCGTCTGATCGCTGCAGGGTCGCCGAGATCGGCTGCGAGGAGCCGAACTTGTCACGATGAGCGCGATCAGCGGGATCTGGTCGATCGGTGCGGCTATGGTGACCGGCTCGGGAGGGCTCGGGCGCCCAGGAGGCCGGCCCCGGACGGAGCGGGGCGGCCCCGGAGGCCGGCCCCGGACGGAGCGGGGCGGCCCGGGAGGCCGGCCCCGGACGGAGCGGAAGGGAGCGACGATGGCGAGCGAGGGTCTTCACGAGCCCGAGGAGAAGCTCCGACCGGACACGATCGAGCGACATCGGGCGAACGTGTCGCTCAAGGAAGAGCTGGAGGCCATCGACTGGTATGACCAGCGGGCGGACGCCAGCGGCGACGAAGACCTGCGAGAGGTGCTCCGTCACAATCGCGACGACGAGAAGGAGCACGCGGCGATGAACCTCGAGTGGCTTCGGCGTCACGATCCCGAGCTCGATCAGCAACTGCGGCTCTACCTGTTCACCGACGGCTCCATCACCGAGAGCCCGGTCGCCGGTGCGCCGAGCGAGGCGGATCCGGGCGGCCGGGGCGGCGCCTCGACCGCGGGTTCGTCGCTCGGGCTTGGCGGCCTCCGAGACAAGGACGGCCTTTGATGGACCACCTCCGCCGGCAGCAGGCTCCCATCACGGACGGCGGGTGGGGCGCAATCGACGCCGAGGCGACGCGGACGCTCCGCCACTTCCTCGCCGCTCGGCCCCTGGTCGACTTCCAGGGCCCGATGGGGTGGGACCACTCGGCGAGCAACCTGGGCCGCACCGAGCCCGTGGCCTCGGCCGCGGAGGGCGTCGAGCTCCGGCGTCGTCTGGTCCAGCCCCTCCTCGAGCTGCGGACGCCGTTCACCCTGTCGAGAGACGAGCTCGACGCCGTCGATCGGGGCGCGAACGATCCCGATCTCTCCAACCTCATCGAGGCCGGTCGGCGTGCCGCCGCGGCCGAGGACCGAGCCGTCTTCCACGGCCACCGCGAAGGGGGAATCGTGGGCATGACGGAGGCCAGCCCCCATTCCCCGCTCCCGATCGACGACAACTACAACGTGTACCCGCGCACCGTCGCCAAGGCGGTCGCGACCCTTCGCACGGTCGGGGTCGGCGGCCCGTACGGCATCGCCCTCGGACCTCGTTGCTACACCGGGGTCATCGAGACGACCGAGCACGGCGGCTACCCCGTGCTCGAGCACATCCGTCTCATCCTCGGGGGGCCGATCATGTGGGCGCCCGCCGTGGACGGCGCCGTCGTGGTCAGCCTGCGGGGCGGCGACTACGTGCTCGCGTGCGGTCAGGATCTCGCCGTCGGCTACCTCGACCACACCGAGTCGGCGGTGCACCTGTACTTCGAGGAGAGCCTGAGCTTCGCTGTGAACGAGCCTGCGGCCGCCGTCGCCCTGCAGTACCCGAGCTGAGCGCCCTGGGCGACCACTGTCCAGAGGCCCGCCGGGGCGCTGGCGACTCGCCTTGACCAGGGCTGGTCGCCGAACGTTCAGCGAGGAATCGCCATGCCGTCACACCGTGGCAACGGCCCTGTTACCTGAAGGTGTCACAGTCCTTCGGGACTTTTGCGTTCGCTGCAGGGTCACCAGGGAGAGACATGCACTCCAGGTCGGCTCACGCTCCATCCGTCCTCCCGGCGGGCACGTCCATCGAGGTGCGCTGTCACCTCAATTGCCCCTGGTCGCCCGGCTTCGAGATCGAGGAGGCGGTCCTCGTCGACGACGAGGTCGGCTACCGGATCCGGCGGGCCGCCTCCAGTCGGGCCCTACCGGCGGTGTTCGGCCCTGACTACATCCGTCGGCTCGGCCGACGCAGCTCGGATTTGGTCGTGTCGGGACGGCGAGAGTTGGAGCGGTCTTCAGCTTGAGTTAACCCAGGATCCATCTTGGCGTCACCGGTCCGATCTATGTTGCTGTTTCGTGCCTCACAACCCGATCGCTCAGTCAAACCGACGCGCTCGCAACCGGATCGGTCGGCGCTCCGCCTTCGGTGCCGCCGCCTTGGCCGTGGCACTCACGGCCGCAGCCTGCGGTAGCTCCAGCACGACCTCGAGCAGCTCGACGACCACCTCGGGCAGCTCCGGCAACACGAAGGTGCAGTGCGCATCCGGGACCATCACCGGTGCCGGGTCGACCTTCGTGAACACGATTCTCCTGCAGTGGATCAAGAACTACCAGGCCGCCTGCTCTGGTGCCACGATCAACTACCAGAGCGTCGGATCGGGTGCCGGCGTGCAGCAGTTCACCGCTGGCACGGTGAACTTCGGGGCTAGTGACGTCCCGTTCGCGGCGAGCGAACAGGCCGCCGCCAACGCCAAGTATCCCCCCAGCGCCGTGCAGATCCCCTGGGCCGCCGGACCGGTTTCCATCGAGTACAACCTCCCGGGGGTGAACAACCTCAAGTTGTCGCCCACCACGCTGGGCGGCATCTTCGCCGGCAAGATCAAGACTTGGAACGATCCGGCCATCGCAGCCGACAACGCGGGAACGAACCTGCCCTCTACAGGCATCCAGGTCGTGCACCGCTCGGACGCGTCGGGCACCACGGCCGCATTCACCGGCTACCTGACGGCGGTCGCCGCTCAGACCTGGACCTTCGGTGCGGCCAAGGACGTCCCGTGGCCCGCCGGCCAGGGCGCCAAGGGATCCGACGGCGTGACCGCGGTGGTGAAGCAGACCAGCGGATCGATCGGCTACGCCGAGCTGTCCTACGCCAAGGGCGGCCAGGTCTCCACGGCGAGCGTCAAGAACGCGTCGGGACAGTTCGTCCAGCCCTCGTCGGCGGGGGCGACTGCGGCCCTGGCCAACACCACGGTCAATCCCGACGGGACGGCCAAGATCAACTACCTGGCGACTGGTGCCACCGTCTATCCGATCTCCACGCTCACGTGGGTCCTCCTTCCGATGAAGTCGCCCAGCGCTGCCGTCGGCACCCTGCTCAAGGACTTCGTCCTGTACGCCCTCGGCCCGGGTCAGCAGTCGGCCAACCAGCTCTTCTACGCGCCGCTGCCCCCCAGCGTGGCCAGCACGAGCCAGACCTTGGCGGCCGGCCTCAGCTGAGGGTTCGGTAGAGACCGGTGATCGATACCGCGCCCCCGACTTGTGCGCCAGCCCAGCGGGGGCGCGGTGGCGCGCCCCCGAGCGAGCTTCTGGCGGCGGCTGCTGACAGTAGAGGACCGACCTTGTGAGCGTGCTGGATAGTCAGGTCCCGCTCGGCGACCGATTCCGAGACACCGGAGGTGGCCGGGGGGACCAGCGGGCCCGCATCGTGGTGGCCGGCGGCGGCATCTTCGTGCTGGTGCTCATCGTCGCCATCCTCATCTTCTTGTTCGTCGAGGCCAGACCGGCCTTCACGACCGCGGGGTGGAGCTTCTTCACCACCAAGACGTGGTTTCCGGACGCCACGCCCCCCGTCTTCGGGGTCGCTGCCCTGGTCTTCGGAACCGTGATCTCGAGCCTGGTCGGGGTCGTGATCGCCACCGTCGTGGCCATCGGTGCGTCTCTGTTCATCACCGAGGTGGCCCCCCGGGCGATCGGACGGCCGCTCGGCTACGTGATCGACCTCCTGGCCGCGGTCCCGAGTGTGATCTTCGGGCTGTGGGGTCTGGTGTATGTGGTCCCGAAGCTGATCCCGGCGGAGAAATGGCTCAACAGCGTCTTCGGGTGGTTCCCGCTCTTCTCGAACCCGGGACAGCTGTACGGCCGGTCGATCTTTGCCGCCTCGGTGATCCTGGCCATCATGGTGCTACCCATCATCGCGGCCGTCTCCCGCGAGGTGTTCCGCCAGACGCCCACCGCCCACCGAGAGGCAGCCGTCGCTCTTGGAGCGACGCGGTGGGAGACGATCCGCCTGGCGGTGTTCCCGTATTCCCGGAGCGGGGTGGTCGGGGCGATCATCCTGGGGCTGGGACGCGCCCTCGGCGAGACGATCGCCGTGGCCCTGGTACTGGCGCCGAGCTTCGTCGTCAACATCCACATCCTCCAGCCCGGGAACAACACCATCGCCGCCAACATCGCCACCAAGTTCGGGGAGTCCGGGAGCCTCGGCCGCGAGGCGCTGATCGCCTCGGGCCTCGTGCTGTTCGCCATCACCCTTCTGGTCAACATGGCGGCCCGGGTGTTCGTTCGGGCGCCGTCCTTCGGCCGGGGCGGCGGGTAGATGGATACCGCCCTGTCCAAGCCCCGGCCCCGCCGGATGTGGGTGGACCGACTGGCCACCCTCGTCATGGTCGTCGGCGCGATCCTCGCTCTCATCCCGCTGGTCGGGGTCATGGTGTACACGGTGGGCAAGGGTTTGAGCGCGATCGACTGGAGCTTCCTCTCGACGACCATGCGCGGCGTCGGGCCCCTCGACACCACCGGCGGCATCTACCACGCGATCGTGGGCACGATCGAGCAGGTCCTGATCGCCAGCCTGATCGCCGTACCGCTGGGGATCCTGGCCGCGATCTACACCGTCGAGTACGGCCGCGGCCTGCTGGCGGCCGCCGTGCGGTTCTTCATCGACGTCATGACCGGCATCCCGTCGATCGTGGCCGGTTTGTTCATCTTCTCGTTCTGGGTCCTCGCCCTTCACCAGGGATTCTCGGGATTTGCCGCGGGCATGTCGTTGGCCGTGCTCATGCTGCCGGTCGTGGCCCGAGCCTCCGAGGAGATGCTCAAGCTCGTCCCCGATGAGCTTCGGGAGGCCAGCTACGCGCTCGGCGTTCCCAAGTGGCGAACGATGCTGTCGGTTGTGCTGCCGGTGGCCACGGCCGGCATCACCACCGGGGTCATGCTCGCCGTCGCCCGCGTGACCGGTGAGACGGCGCCCCTCCTTCTCACCTCCTTCGGCTTCGACTCGGTGAACTACAACCCGTTCCACGGACCGCAGTCGGCCTTGCCTCTGTTCGTGTTCCAGCAGGCGACGTCTCCCTTCCAGGTCGCCGTGAACCGCGCCTGGGGGGCAGCCCTCGTGCTCATCCTGTTCGTCGTGCTTCTCTCGGTGATCGCTCGCCTGGTGACACGGCGGAACCGGCTGACGTAGCGGGCCGTCGCTCAAGGATCGGCTGGAGCGAGAGCGTCTCAGCCGGCGAGCAGGTCGGCGACGCCCATCTCGGCCGCAGGACGGCGCAGCTTGGACAGGGCGGCCTTCTCGATTTGGCGCACCCGCTCCCGGGTGAGGCCGAGGTGGTCGCCGAGCTCGCCCAGGGTGTGGGGCGACGATCCGTCCAGCCCGAAGCGGAGCCGCAGGACCTCCTGCTCCCGCGCGTCCAGGAGGGTCATGAGCCGGGTCACCACGCCGGGAAGGAGTGAGGCGGCCAGCAGGTCCAGGGCAGAA
Source organism: Acidimicrobiales bacterium (assembly GCA_036491125.1). NCBI lineage: Bacteria > Bacillati > Actinomycetota > Acidimicrobiia > Acidimicrobiales > Acidimicrobiales bacterium. The sequence continues at coordinate 11,618 of DASXCO010000034.1, forward strand.
GGAACCGAACCGTCGGCCAGCACCTCGCCCAGCTCCACCTCGCTGTCCTGATGGAGGGCCACCGACAGCAGCACGGGCGTGGCCCTGAACTCGAGCAGCCGGACCGCCCGGGCCTCGTCCAGCCCGGCCTCGGCGCCGAGCGTCGTAGCCGTGATCGGCGTCTCCGCGGATGCCTCCAAGCGGGCCCGAGCCCACTCGAGAAGGGCCAGGTCGTGTTCGACGTGGGTCGGGATCCTGAGGGGTCGTCCGGCGCTGGCCGTGGCTCGCGACATGCTGTCGCGGATCCACCAGCCCGCGTAGGTCGAGAAGCGGAAGCCCTTCCGCCAGTCGAACTTCTTCACGGCGTGGATCAGGCCCAGGTTGCCCTCCTGGATGAGGTCGAGAAGGGCGAGGCCAGGAGCGCGGCGGCGCTTTGCCATCGAGACGACCAGGCGCAGGTTCGACCGCACAAAGGCGGCCTCGGCCTCGTCACCCGCGTCCACCGCCGCCCGGAGGTCCTGTCGGCGGGCCCGGCTCCGTTCCTCGCGTTCGAGGGCGGCCGCCGCACTGGCGCCTGCCTCGATGGTCTGGGCCAGCCGCACCTCGTCGTCCTTGGTCAGCAACGGGTGACGACCGACCTCGTCGAGGTACGTGCTCACGAGATCTTCCGCTCGTCCGAACCCTCGCTCGAGGCGCTCGCTCGTCGTCGACGCTCGCACCTCACCTCCTCGTCACCCTCACCCAAGGCCGCCGTCGACAATAGGAGGCTGAGGTGAACCCGACTCGACGAGCGGGTGACACGGGGGGCACGGCAGGACGAATCCTCGCGGTCGGGCTTCCCTTCCGGGCCGCCGGCGGGCAGTGCCCGCCGGCTGGTGGTCAGCGGGTCAGGCCGCGGCCTTGGTGGCTGACGCCTCGTCCACCGTCGCGAAGGACAGGATCTCGCGTCCCGCCTCGGCCGCGATCCGGTCGCCCCAGACGTCCTCCGGCGCCAGGTGGCGTCGGGCGAAGCGCAGGGCGACGAGAGCCTTGCGGGTGTCGTAGCCGGCCGTCTCCTGGGTCGGGCCTCCCGGGCCGGCCGTCACCGCCTGCTCGAGGAGCAGGGCAGCCGCCGCCGTGCGGGCCAGGAGCCACGAGAGGCGACCAGACCGGGCTTCAGCCCGATCGGGATCCAACGTGCCCACCTCGTCGGCCCGAGCGGCCAGCCGCCGGTTCGCCCCGCCCACCAGCTCGCCAACCTCGCCGAGGAGGGCCGGCCCGCCCCGTACCCGGTCGACCACCGCGTCGACCCGGGTCAGGACGGCCTCGTGGGCCGCGTCCTGGCGCATGGCTCGCAGCACATCCAGGCTGCAGATGTGCTCGGTGCCTTCCCAGATCGGGTGGCACTGGGCGTCACGAAGTTGTCGCGTCAGGCCCCAGTCCTCGCAGTAGCCGTTGCCGCCGTGCAGCTCGACGGCGGTGCTGGCTGCCTCCACCCCGAGCCGACACACGGCGACCTTGGTCGCGGGGATGAGGATCCGACGCAAGCGGGCGGCATCCTGCTGGCGCGGGGCAGCGGCGCACTCCATCGCCAGGGCCACCCCCGCCTCGACCTCGGCGGCCAGGTCGACCAGCTGCTCGCGCACGAGCGGCAGGTCCACCAGCAGCCGTCCTTTGGCCGAGCGACGGTGGCACCAGATGGCCGACTCGAGAAACGAGCGTCGAGCGATCCCGAGACCCATGAGAGCCACACCGAAGCGCGATCCGTTAACCATCTCCATCATGCGGTTGAGGCCCCCGGTGTCGGAGTCCCCCGCCTCACCGGCGCCGCGCCTCGGTCGCAGCGCGTAGGCGAGGGCGTCCCGAAACTCGACCTCACCGGTCGGAACGCTCCGCGTGCCCAGCTTGGGCTTGAGCCGCCGCATCACGATGCGGTTGCGCGTGCCGTCCTCGAGCTCCCTCGGCACCAGGTACAGGCCCAGGCCCCGGGAGCCGTCCGGAGCACCCTCGGGCCGGGCCAGCATCACGATGGCCGCGCCATCGATGTTGGAGCAGAACCACTTCTCCCCGTTGATGAGCACCCTGCCGTCGCCCACCTCGCGAGCCGTGCAGTGGACGGTGTGGCCGAGGTCGGATCCACCGTCGCGCTCGGTGAGAAACATCGAGCCGTCGGCACCCTCGTCAATGTCTCCCGCCCGGAGGCGGGGGAGGAGGGCATCGACGACCTCGGGCGGGGCGTAGGCCTCGACGAGGCCGGCGACGCCGCTGGTCATGCCGATGCTGCAGACCAGGCCCGTGTCGGCCTGCGACACCAGGTAACCGGCCGCCATGCGGACCGCCCCCGGCACGGGCCGACCACGAGCCGCCTCGTCGGCGGCGAAGCCCCCCGCGTAGCCCACGTTCCACAGGGCCCGCTTCGACTCCAGCATGGCCGGGTGATGGACGACCCGGTCGATCTCGTTAGCCCACCGGTCGTAGCGGACCAGCTCAGGAGGGTGGGCGTCGATCGTCTCGGCGTTGGGCCCGATCACGGTGCCGACGAGCCGGCCCAGCTCACCGAGCTTGGACTCCGACCACGTCAGGTCCTCCGGCGGGCAGTGGCGTCGCACCTGCGCCTGCAGCTCGGGGTCCAGGGCATACCAGTCCTGGCCTTGGGTGGATTCCAGGGACGAGTAGTCGATCACGACTGCTCAGTATGGCAATCGCCAGGCCGGACCGCTGCGCGGTGACAGGAGCGGGAAGGGGAGCGGACCTGTGGCCGAGCGCAGCCGCCAGGAGCAACGCCGTGTCGCCTCCGGAATAAGTTGGCCCGGTGCACGATTGGTACGTCCTATGAACGGGTCCTCCCGGCCGAAGGACGGCCAGGGGCGCGAGTGGGTCATCCTCTCCCTCGCCTGCCTGGCCCAGTTCATGGTCCTCCTGGACGTCTCCATCGTGAACGTGGCACTCCCGTCGATGCGGTCCAGCCTGGGTTTCAGCCAGACAGGCCTCCAGTGGGTGGTGAACGCCTACACCCTCACGTTCGCCGGGTTCCTGCTCCTCGGCGGACGGGCCGCCGACCTGTACGGGCGCCGCAGGATCTTCATCCTCGGGTTGGCACTTTTCTCGCTGGCCAGCCTGGCCGGTGGGCTGGCGCAGGACCAGGGCACGCTCGTCGCGGCGCGGGCCGTGCAGGGCCTCGGTGGCGCCGTCCTCTCGCCCGCAACGCTGACCATCCTGACCACCACCTTCCGAGAAGGCCAGGCTCGCTCGCGTGCCCTCGGCATCTGGAGTGCCGTGGCGGCCGCCGGGGGCGCGACCGGCGCCCTGCTGGGCGGCGTCCTCACCGACTTCCTGTCATGGCGGTGGATCTTCTTCGTCAACGTGCCCATCGGCATCCTCGCCATCGTGGCGGCGCGGGCCGTGCTGGTCGAGACGCGGGTCGAGACCGAACATCGAAGCCTCGACGTGGCCGGCGCCCTCACCGTGACCGGCGGGCTGGTCGCCCTCGTCTACGGCATCGTGCGCACCGACGTGTACGCCTGGACGTCTGTGCAGACACTCGCCACGCTGGCCGTGGCGGTGGCGCTGCTCGGCCTGTTCGTGCTCATCGAAGCCCGCCTGGCGACCGCCCCGCTGATGCCGCTCGGAGTGTTCCGATCGCGATCGGTGTCGGGCGCGAACGTCGTCATGCTCTGCCTGGGTGGAGCCATGTTCGCCATGTGGTTCTTCCTGACCCTGTACATGCAGAACGTGCTCGGCTACAGCCCCCTCGCGGCCGGGTTGGCCTTCGTGCCTCAGACCGTGGCCATCGCCATAGGTGCCGGGATCAGCTCGCGGGTGTTGCCTCGCCTGGGCGCGCGGTCGCTGCTCATCGTCGGCCCGCTCGTCTCGGCGGCAGGCCTGGCGTGGCTCTCACGGCTGTCCCCAAATGGCACCTACCTCGTGGACATACTGGGCCCTGGCGTCCTCATCGCGTTCGGCCTCGGCCTGTCGTTCATGCCGGTCACCTTCGCTGCGACCTCCGGCGTAGCGCGCAGCGACGCCGGACTCGCATCCGGCCTCGTCAACACGACCCGGCAGGTCGGCGGGTCCATCGGTCTCGCCGCGCTGGCCACGGTCGCCGCGAGCCACACTCGCACGCTCCTGGCGGGCACGGCGCACGGCCGATCGGCGGTCGCTTCGGCGACGACTGCCGGCTTCGGCCGGGCGTTCGTCGTGGCGTCGGTGATCGCCATCGCCGCCGCTGCGGCCGCGCTGATCCTTCCGTCCATCCGCGAGCCGGAGCCGGAGCCGGCCGCACCGGAGGGACTCCCGCAAGCGAGCCCCGCCACCGGCTAGCGGGCTGACAGTCGTCCCACGGGCGACCAAGGCCCGGCTGCTGCGATTGTTCGGCTGCTTCGTGCTCGAGCGCGGCATTAGCCCGGTTGGTAGCGATGACGTCGCCGGTGGCAAAGGTGGGAAGACACCGGAGATGTCGCCGTTGTGGCTGGTTGCACCGGCATTGCGACTGAAGGAACGGCCGGCAAACTACTTGCACGATTCAGCGAGGATCAGCCGTAGTAAGGTCCGTGAAGAAGCGCAGGTAGTTTCCCCGCCGTATTCCTCAACAAATACGCGGTAAACTCAGCGCAAACCCGACCTGCATTCAGCGGTCCTTGAAGCTGATCACGAGAGCGCAGATGACACCACGATCTAACTCAAATCGCTCGGCGACGAAGGCGCGCGACACTCGGCGCCAGATGAGCAACCAACACAAGAAGGCACTGGCCCAGGGTCGCGAGCAGGGTCGCGCTATTCGACGCTATCTCGACGCCTTGGCGAAGCAGAGGCCCCGGCGTGGCCGCCGGCGCACAGCGGAGAGCGCCGACCGGCAGCTGCGGGAGACCGTCGACCAACTCGCCAACGCCAGGTCACTGGCCCGGGTCGAGCTGTTGCAGCGGAGGATCGACCTCGAAGCGGAGATCGCCTCGTTGGGACAGGACGGTGGCGGAGATCTGTCGGAGCTCGAGGCGGGCTTCGTTGCCGCGGCCAAGTCCTACAGCGAGCGCAAGGGGATCACCCCCCAGGCGTGGATCCAGGGTGGCGTGCCGCGTTCAGTTCTGCGACAGGCGGGTCTGACGCCCGCGCGCAGAGGCGCGGCGAAGCGCCCGGCCCAGACCAGGGCGCGCGCCACCTCGACGGCGCGAGGCCGGGCGGGACCCGCGTCCAAGGCTCGTCGTCCGGCCGCGGCCGGCAAGGCGAGCGTCGGCCGGCGGCGCACGACGGCCAAGGTCAGTCGGACGACTGCATCTCGTGCAGGCCGCTCGACAGTTGCCAAACGATCCAGCCGCTGATCGGGCGGGCTCGTTCGGCTGAGCTCAGCCCGCGGGCCATCCGCTACCCGGCAGCGCCTCGCCTCCGAGCGCCGCGACGGGAGTGCCCGGTCGGTACACATCGGGCGAGCCGGTCTCGTCCTTGAAGACGATCTCCTCGGTGATGTAGTGCCGGCCGCCGCGTCCGCAAAACCGAGCGACGTCCTGCATGATCACGCGGCGCCCGTCCTCGGAGTCGTACAGCCCCGATTGGAAGTCGTCCAGCGTGTCGAAATAGAGCTCCGCCACGGCGTCGAAGTCGCCGGGATTCCCGGTGCCGGGCATGATCGGCGCGCTCGAGTACTTGCGCAGCCTGGGGTGGTGACGAAGAGCCAGCGGTACGTGATGCTCCAGCAGGTGGCGCACGAAATCGTCGTGAGTGATCCCCTCCGCCCGCTTGACGAGGAAGACGACCTTGATCACGACGACCCTCAGGGCTTAGTGGTGGTCGTCGATCCCGAGCCGCCGAGATCGATCCCGCAGGTCTTCTTCGTGTAGTCGATGAATTTCTGCCCGGCTGCTTGGACCTGGTTTTGCTGACCGTTGAGTGCAGTGTTCACCGCGTTTGTAAAAGCGGTCTGGTTGGTCGGGCTGTTGGACCCCAAGGCCGCGAGGAGCCGGTTGTAGAACGCGCTGACCGTGTGTACCGACGGGGCTACCTGACTGGGCGAAACGGCGGCCAGCTTGTCGAAGGTGGCGAAGAGGTTCTTCAATCCGTCCGGACTGGCTGCGACCCCCGCCTCTGCCTGCTGGACCTGGCGGACCTGGTTGCAGTAGGCGGTCGTGTTGGCGGTGGCGCCGGCGCCCGACGTGCCGCTGCTTCCGCCTCCACAGGCGGCGAGCGTCACGCCCGCCGTCGCGACGCAGCCCAATGCCGCTGCAGGTCTCATGGGGATCCTTCCCGGGCGACCACCGCGTGGCGGTTCCAGCCCAGGCGGGCATCGTACTGGCGCCGTCGACGACCGGGGAACCGGCGGTGCGTGCCACCCCGGCTATGATCTGTGTAATCTCGTAATCAAAGTCAATCGAGAAAAAGCGAGGACCACATGAGAGAAGAGGACACGCGAGAAGCCCGCCGCGGCGGGCGTCGGGGCCGGTGGGAATCCGGCCATCCCCACGACCACGGACCGCCTTGGCGGGGTCGCAGGGGGCGCAGGGGGCGTAGGGAGAGCGTCACCCCGCTGTCGGTGGAAGAGGCGCGGGGCTGGCTCTCCGGGCGCCTGCCCGCGGACTGGTTCACGGGTGCACCCGAGGTGACCGTCGACCGCGACGAGATCGTCGTCGTCGGCACCCTCGATTCCCCGCCCGTGGCCGAGGGCGCTGGAGAAGCGGAGCGCCAGGCCGCCGAGGCCGGCCGCCTCGAGCGCTTCCGGGAGGACACCCGGGAGGCCCGGATGGCGATCCACAACGAGGCCGAGGCCCGTTTCGACCGGGCCGTGGCGTGGGGTGCGGTGAGCGGGGACACGAGGCGGGTGTTCACCAACCTCGCCGTTCCCGTCCTGACCCGGCTGCGGCAGCCCGAGCGGCTTGTCCTCGACACCCTGGTCGACGCCGGTGTCGCCGGCTCGAGGAGCGAAGCGCTGGCCTGGTGCGTCCGACTGGTGGGTGACAACCAGGAGGAGTGGCTGGGGCGCCTTCGCCAGGCGCTCAGCGCAGTCGAGGAGGCCCGGGAGACGGGTCCCGGCAGCGGGGCGTAAGCAAGGCCGCCTCTTTCCGAGACGAACCTGCAGTGATCGGGGCCATCTATTGCCCCGGTCACTGCGAGTTCGTCGGTAACCGCGCCAACGAGACGAGCGGCCGGGCCGGCCACTCGCCGCGTTTGCCAGATCCGGGTGCTCGGGGCAGAATGGCCGGAGAATGACATTCTCCCAATCGGCCTATGGCAGTCCCCACGGCGCATCGGGCCCCGGCAGCAGCTCCGGTGACGCCGGGGGGAGCGAGTGGCAGGCCCGAGCCCTCCATCGGTCGCTGGAGCGGGCCCGGACCCGGTCGGTCGAGCGCATGGAGCGGCTGGTGACCGCGGCTCGGGAGCTGGCCGACGAGACGGGCACGGCTGCATTCACCGTCACCCAGGTCACCGAGCGGGCCGGCCTGTCGCTCAAGAGCTTCTACCGCTGCTTCCCCGGCAAGGACGAGCTGCTCATCGCCCTGCTCGAGGAGGACACCCGGCTCGGCGCCTCCATGCTGGCGGAGGCCATCGCACCCCGGAGCCAGCCGGTCGAGCGGCTTCGGGCCTACGTGGACGGCCTCTTCGAGTTCCTGACGCTCCCGGGTGCCCTCGGCTACGCGGGCCTCCTCGTGCGCGAGCACCGGCGGCTGGCCGAGGGTCACCCCGCTGAGCTGCGGGCGGCGCTGGCACCGCTCATCGACATGCTCGCCGCCGAGCTCGCCGCCGTTGGCCCGTCCGAGCGGGTCGGCCGGGATCCATCGCGGGCGGCCGAGACCATCTTCGGGGTCCTGCTCTCGGGCATCAACGACGTGACCCTGGGCCGAGCGGAGCCCCGGGAAGTCGCGGTCTACCTCTGGCAGTTCTGCTGGGCCGGCGTGCGAGGCGACAGCTGAGCGAGCCGGAAGTTCGACATCGCCCGGCCCGGGATCCGGTCCGGCGACACCGAGGAGACGACATGGAGACCGAGCCCATTATCGAGACCGAGCCCGCCCCGCACTCAGACCCGATGCTGGCGGTGTTCTCACAAGAGTCGGCCGATGATCCGAACGAGGGCTACCGGTGGCTGCGCGAGCAGTGTCCGGTCGGTCGCTCGGATATGGACGCGGCCCCGGCCGTCTACATCTCCCGCTACGAAGACGTCCTCTGGGCGCTGCGCCACCCCGAGATCTTCTCGTCGGCGGACGACGCCGTGTCGATCGGCCAGGAGCAGCCGCTCATCCCGCTGCAGATCGACCCGCCCGACCACACGGGCTACCGGCGGCTCTTGAACCCCGAGTTCACCCCGAAGAAGATCGCGGCGCTGGAGAGCGACGTGCGCGTCCTCGTCAACCGGCTCATCGACGGGTTCGTCGATCACGGCAGCTGCAATTTCCACGAGGAGTTCGCCACGCCGCTGCCGTCCACCATCTTCCTGCGCCTCATGGGGCTGCCCCAGGCGGACCTCCCCATGTTCCTGCAGTGGCGGGACAACACCGTCCGCCCCGATGTGCCTCACGACGACTTCGAGGGCGCGGCCCGGATCAGGGAGGCCACGGGCCGGGAGATCAGCGCCTATTTCGAGCGGGCCATCGACGAGTCCCGCCTGGATCCGGGCGAGGGCCTTCTCGGACAGCTGGTGCGCGCCGACATGAACGGTCGAGAGCTCACCCGCGCGGAGCTGCTCGGCATCCTCCACCTCCTGCTCCTCGGCGGCCTCGACACGGTCACCGCCACCTTGGACTGCATGATCGCCTACCTCGCCCGTCACCCGGACCGCCGACGCCAGCTGGTCGAGGACCCGTCGCTGATCGAGCCCGCGGTCGACGAGATGTTGCGGCGCGAGACGCCGGTCCAGGTCGTGCTCCGCACCGCTGCCCAGGACGTCGAGGTCCGGGGTGTCCAGGTGCGCAAGGGCGACACCGTCACGCTGGTGATCGGCGCTGCCAACGGCGACGAGGCGCAATTCCTCGCCTCTGACGCGTTCGAGCTCGCCGACGGGCACAACCATCACGTGGCCTTCGGGGGTGGGCCCCACCTGTGTCTGGGCGCCCACCTGGCCCGACTCGAGCTGCGGGTCGCGATCGAGGAGTTCCACCGCCGGGTACCTGACTACCGGATCGCCGATGGAGCCGAGGTCCACTACTCGCCCGGCATCCGCCAGGCCGACCAGCTGCCCTTGGTGTTCGCCGCCCAGGCTGCCGTCAGCACCACCTCCTGATCGCCCCGGGCGGGGCCGACCGCCAGGGCGTCGGACCTCCGGATGATGCGGGTTGCAGGTGAAACTGCCGCGGGTCTAGAAATCGTTTGCGAATCTGCTGGGATCGTTTCACGCCTGACTGGGGAGGCCACGGTGACTCGTTCGCTGTCGTTGGTGCGCAGGGGCGCGCTCGCCGGGGCCGCGCTGAGCCTGGTCGGGGGAGCGCTGGGGATGACGGCGTTGGCCGCCGGCGCCCAGGACGCGAGCTCTCCCCGGCCGCCGAAGCCTGTGCCCGGGCCGCGCGCGCCAAAGGCGGCCGTGGCCGCGAACACCTTCACCACCGGCCAGCTCCAGGGCACGGCGGTCGGCAACACCGCAAGCGGCTCGGGCTGCGGCACCAATGTCGCCGGGGAGCCGGCCATCCACGTGTCGCCCACGAACAACGTCTTCCTGTCGTCCGAGCGCGGCATTGGCAGCGGCACCGATGTGTGGCGGGGACTCGGCCAGCCCGGCGGGGCGGGTGCCAGCGCCTGCGACCTCGAGTACCGCGGCCAGCCCAACGCGACCCAGGGGATCGGCCTCTCGGGCGGGGACACCGACCTGGCCATCGCCGGCGCAACCAACAAGAGCGGCGCCTACAACGTCTACGTCGCCAGCCTCAATCTGGCGTCGGTTGCGGTGGCGACCTCGACCGACAACGGAGCCACCTTCAGCAACTTCCCCGTCCAGCTCGGCGTGCCGCTCGACGACCGGCCGTGGATCGCCGCCTACGGGGCCGACACCTCCCTGCTCAGCTTCCACGACATCGCCACCAACAACATCGACATCCTGCGGAGCGACTCGGACGGCGCGCCCTACACCGAGATCAGCCAGGCCATTCCCGCCTCGGACTTCAAGACCTCGAACAACCAGCACGGCAACCTGGTGATCGATCACCGCAACACCGCAGGGACCGTGGCCAACTCGGCGGGCAAGACCCCGTTCTGGGCCTTTCAATCGTTCGACGCTCCTTCGACGTCGTCGGGCTCCGCCGAGAACGAGGCGTACCTGGCCGTCTCGAACGACGGGGGCTACACGTGGGTCGACCGCCCCGTGTCCTGCAGCACCGGCTCCTCGCAGACCTCTGTCGCCCACAACTTCCCCGACGTCTCGGTCGACCCGTCCGGCAACCTGTGGATGGCCTGGTCGGACGACACGAACGTGGTCACGGCCGTCTCGAGCGACCACGGTGCCACGTGGAACTGCTCGAGCCCGGTCAGCACGAACACCGCCCAGGCCATCTTCCCCTGGCTGGTCGCCACGTCGAGCGGTGTGGACCTCGTGTACTACGCCAGCACGACGACGCCCGGGCCCAATCAGAGCTGGTCGGTGTACTTCGCTCAGGACACGGCGGGCACGGCGGCCGGTTGGGCGGCGCCGGTGCCGGTCGTGACCGTGCACAAGGGCACCGTCTGCGAGGCCGGGGCCACCTGCACATCAGGACGGCAGCTGTTCGACGACTTCGGCGTGGACACCGACCAGTCGGGGCTCGCCCACATCGCCTACAGCCATGACGCGCCCGATGTCGGGGGCGGCGCCACCTATACCGGCTATGCCGTCCAGACTGGAGGCACGGCTGTGGGTCCGCCCAACTGAGCCCGCTCGTCGACGCGCTGTCACTCAGGTCACGCGACCGGTGAGGTTGCCCGGGCTCCATCGCGGGTAGTTCACCAGGGTTCGATGATCTGTGTTGTGAAGGCGGTGCGATGCGTATCACCAGATCCTCTGCGGATCCCGCAGCCGACGCGCTGGATCCCTTCCTCGCCCGACAGCGGGAGCTGCTGGCGCGAGCCCGCGTGAGCAGCGAGACCCAGCGGGAGGAGGGTGAGGCGAGCCTGGCCACGCTCGCCGAGGGCATCGGGCCTGACGAGGTCCAGTTCGACGACGAGTCGGGCGAGGGTGACAGCACGGGCGTGGCGAGAGACCGCGACCGCACGGTCGTCGAGCTGGCCCGGGCGACGATCGACGACGTCGACCGGGCCCTGGCCAGGATCGATGACGGCACGTACGGCCGATGTGACCACTGTGGCGAGGCGATCGACCGGGCGCGACTCGAGGCGCTGCCGGCCGCCCACCTGTGCCTGGACTGCAAGGGCAACCCTCGCGGTGGCGGGCTCTCGGCCCTCATTCGTCACCGACCCCCGAACAGCCGGCGGTGACCGGCTCGCCGTGGGGGACATCCTCGTCGGCACGGCGTCGTGGACGGATCGGTCCCTCATCAAGTCCGGTTGGTACCCACCGGGTGTGAGCTCGGCCGAGGCCAGGCTCGAGCATTACGCGTCCCGGTTTCCGCTCGTAGAGGTGGACTCGACCTACTACTTCCCACCGGCCTTCGATGTGGCCCGGCGGTGGACCGAGCGGACCCCCGATCACTTCGTGTTCAACGTCAAGGCCTTCTCGCTGTTCACCCAGCATCCGACGGTGGCGGAGGCGATCCCGCGCGATCTTCCGCGGCCGGCCGACAAGAAGCGCCTCTACCCCAAGGATCTCGAGCCGGGCGTCGTCGACGAGATGTGGGAGCGCTTCCGCTCGGCGCTGGACCCCCTCCACCAGGCGGGCAAGCTCGGCGCTCTGCTGTTCCAGTTCCCTCCCTGGTTCACATTGAAAAGCGCGAACAAGCGCTACGTCCTCGATTGCGTCCAGCGGGCGCGACCCCTTCGGATCTGCGTCGAGTTCCGCAACCAGAGCTGGCTGCACGAGGACAACCGAGCCGAGACGATCGATCTCCTCGAGGGCTACGACATCGCCTACGTGTGCGTCGACATGCCCCAAGGCTTCCGGAGCTCGGTCCCGCCGGTGGTGATGGCCACCTCGGATCTCGGTGTCGTCCGCTTCCACGGCCACAACGACGCCGAGTGGGAGAGCGGCTCGGTGCAACGCCGCTTCGCCTACCGTTACACCGAGGCGGAGCTCGAGGACTGGGTTCCCCGGCTGCGGGAGCTCTCGGACCGGACGAGCACCACCCACGTGCTCATGAACAACTGTCATGACGACTGGGCTCAACGCAATGGCGAGGAGCTGTCCCGCTTGCTCGAGGAGTCATAGGTTGGCGACGTGGTGCTGAGGTCGTGGCCGGTCGCCCGACAGGTGCTGGGCCGGGACCGGTTCGGTCGGGGTCCGGCGGCCCGATCTCCCCGCTCGGCCAACCTGGCGCCGCGGACCGCCGCCGCCCGGGATGTTGTGGGGTCGATCTGCCCCTATTGCGCGGTTGGCTGTGCCCAGCGCGTGTACGTCCGCGACGGCGTGGTCACCCAGATCGAGGGAGATCCGGACAGCCCTGTGTCGCGCGGCCGCCTGTGCCCGAAGGGCGCAGCGAGCAAGCAGCTCGTGAGCGGGCCGCTCCGTGAGCGCAAGGTCCGGTACCGCCGCCCGCACAGCAGGACGTGGGAGGACCTCGATCTCGACTCGGCGATGGACATGATCGCCGACCGGGTCATCGATACGCGCCGACGGTCATGGGAGTGGGAGGAGGGAGGCAGGCGCACGCGCCGCACCATGGCCATCGCCAGCCTTGGCGGGGCGACGCTCGACAACGAGGAGAACTACCTCATCAAGAAGCTCTACACGGCGCTCGGGGCGCTGCAGATAGAGAACCAGGCCCGCATATGACACTCCGCCACGGTCCCCGGTCTGGGGACCTCGTTCGGCCGCGGTGGGGCGACCACCTTCCAACAGGATCTCCAGCACTCGGACTGCATCGTGATCGAGGGCTCGAACATGGCCGAGTGCCACCCGGTCGGGTTCCAGTGGGTGATGGAGGCCAAGTCGCGAGGGGCCACGATCATCAGCGTGGATCCGCGCTACACCCGTACCAGCGCGCTGGCCGATGTCTACGTGCCTCTGCGGCCCGGCAGCGACATCGCCTTCCTCGGCGGGCTCATCAACTACGTGCTGAGCGAGGGCAAGGAGCTGCGCGATTACGTGGCGGCCTACACGAACGCAGCCACCATCGTTGGCGAGGACTTCCTTGACACCGAGGACCTGGACGGTGTCTTCTCCGGCCTCGAACCGGAGCGGCGCTCCTACGACTCGTCGAGCTGGCAGTACGACGGCGCGATGGTTCTCGCCTCGGCGGGCCAGCGTGAGCAGTGGCGGCTGGCGAGTGACCAGCCGGGGACCCATCAGCACGGCAGCCACGGGGCGGCGCTGCCGGGGGGCCGAGGTGAGCGGGACGACACGCTCACCCATCCCCGATGCGTCTTCCAGCTCCTCAAGCGCCACTACGGCCGCTATACGCCCGAGATGGTCGAGCAGGTGTGCGGGATTCCGCCCGCCCAGTTCTTCGAGGTGGCCCGGGCGATCACGGACAACTCCACCCGCGACCGCACCACGGCCTTCGCGTACTCGGTCGGGTGGACCCAGCACACAGTGGGTGTGCAGTACATCCGGGCCGCATCGGTGCTCCAGCTGCTCCTCGGCAACATCGGGCGGCCGGGGGGCGGGATCCTCGCCTTGCGGGGCCACGCCAGCATCCAGGGTTCGACCGATATCCCCACGCTCTACGACCTGCTTCCCGGCTACATCCCCATGCCCCACGCCCACGACGAGCAGGCGCTCGATCAATTCGTCGAGGCCAACGCGGCCCGGACCGGGTACTGGGGGAACATGCGCGCCTACCTCGTCAGCCTGCTCAAGGCGTACTGGGGTGGAGCAGCCACCCCAGAGAACGACTTCTGTTTCGACTACCTGCCCCGCGTCACGGGCGACCACAGCACCTATCAGACCGTGCAGTCCCAGATCGACGGCCGCGTCAAGGGCTACTTCCTCGTCGGCGAGAACCCGGCCGTCGGATCGGCCAACGGCAAGATGCAACGGCTCGGCCTAGCCAACCTGGACTGGCTGGTCGTGCGCGACCTCACCATGATCGAGAGCGCCACGTGGTGGCTGGACGGCCCCGAGATCGAGACCGGCGAGCTGCGCTCCGAGGACATCGCCACCGAGGTCTTCTTCCTCCCGGCGGCTGCCCACACCGAGAAGGACGGAAGCTTCACCAACACCCAACGCATGCTGCAATGGCACCACCAGGCGGTGGAGCCGCCCGACGATGCCCGCAGCGACCTGTGGTTCTACTACCACCTCGGGCGGATCATCAGGGAGAAGCTGGCCGGCTCCACCGACGAGGCTGATCGTCCTCTTCTCGACCTGGCGTGGGACTATCCGACCGAGGGCCGGCTGGCCGAGCCCAGCGCTGAGGCCGTCCTGGCCGAGATCAACGGGCGGGACGCCGGGGGCCGGCCGCTGTCTGCGTTCACCCAGCTAGCCGACGACGGGTCGACGGCGTGCGGCTGCTGGATCTACTGCGGCTGCTACGCCGACGGCGTGAACCAGACGGCTCGGCGCAAGTCGGGCGCCGAGCAGTCGTGGGTGGCCCCCGAGTGGGGCTGGGCGTGGCCCGCAAACCGGCGGCTGCTCTACAACCGGGCCTCGGCCGATCCTGCCGGGCGCCCGTGGAGTGATCGCAAGGCGTACGTCTGGTGGGACGCGCAACAGGGTGAGTGGACCGGACACGACGTCGCCGACTTCCCCAGGACGACGCCGCCCGACCACGAGCCGGAGCCCGGTGCGGTGGCCGAGCACGCGCTCGGCGGGCGCGACCCGTTTGTCATGCAAGCCGACGGCAAAGGCTGGCTCTACGCGCCGGCGGGCCTGACCGATGGTCCGTTTCCCACCCACTACGAGCCGCAGGAGTCACCATTCGACAATCCCCTGTACGGCCATCAGTGCAACCCGGTCCGCCAGGTCTTCGCCCGGCGGCACAACCGCTATCACCCGAGCGGCTCCAGCCCCGGCGCCGAGGTGTTCCCCTACGCGGTGACGACCTACCGGCTGACGGAGCATCACACCGCCGGCGGGATGAGCAGGGCGCTGCCTTATCTGTCCGAGCTGCAGCCGGAGATGTTCTGCGAGGTCAGCCCCGAGCTCGCCGCCGAGCGCGGCCTCGAGCACATGGGCTGGGCAACGATCATCAGCGCCCGTACGGCGATCGAGGCCCGGGTCATGGTCACGGATCGAGTGGCGTCCCTGAACGTCGGCGGCCGCCGGCTCCAGCAGGTGGGCTTGCCATACCACTGGGGTGGCAACGGGCTCAGCAAGGGGGACTCGGCCAACGATCTGCTTCCGGTCGTCCTCGACTCCAACGTGCACATCCAGGAGGCCAAGGCGGCCACGTGTGACATCCGGGCCGGCCGGCGCCCGCGCGGGCCGGCACTGCTGGAGCTGGTCGAGTCCTACCGGGACCGCGCCGGCATTGGGCCGGAGACCGGCATCGAGCCGGGCGCGAGTGGGGAGGAGCCGTGAGCACGCTCGACCCTGCCGCGGGCGCCGGTTACGACGACCCGCCGGCGCGAGTCGGTTTCTTCACCGACACGAGCGTGTGCATCGGGTGCAAGGCGTGCGAGGTCGCGTGCAAGGAGTGGAACGGCGTGCCGGCCAGGGGCCGGGAGCTCCTCGGCAGCTCCTACGACAACACCGGCGGTCTCGGGGCGGACACCTGGCGACACGTGGCGTTCATCGAGCAGCGCCGACCCGGCACCGGTGACCTCAGGTGGCTCATGTCGTCGGACGTGTGCAAGCACTGCACCCGCGCCGCGTGCCTCGACGTATGTCCCACCGGCGCGCTGTTCCGCACCGAGCTCGGCACCGTGGTGGTCCAGGAAGATGTCTGCAACGGCTGCGGGTACTGCATCCCCGCCTGTCCCTACGGGGTGATCGACCAGCGCCGGGATGACGGTCGGGCCTGGAAGTGCACACTCTGCTACGACCGGCTCCGCGACCACGCCGAACCGGCGTGCTCCCAGGCCTGCCCGACCAACTCGATCCAGTTCGGACCGCTCGATGAGCTGCGAGCGCGGGCTGCCGGGCGCTTGGAACAGCTCCACGAGCTCGGGGTCGACGACGCCCGCCTCTACGGCCACGATCCCGACGACGGAGTTGGCGGGGCGGGGGCGTTCTTCCTTCTGCTCGATCGGCCCGAGGTCTACGGCCTGCCGCCGGACCCGGTCGTGACCACCCGCGACCTTCCGAAGATGTGGGCCGCAGCGGCCGCTGCGGCGCTGACGCTCGTGGGGAGTGCCGTGGCCGCCTTCGCCGGGGGGCGCCGGTGAGGGAGCCCGAGCTCGTCCCCGATCTCGAACCGACCTCCTACTACGGGCGGCCCGTCATCAAGGCGCCCGTGTGGAAGTGGGCCGTACCGGCGTACTTCTTCGCGGGCGGTCTGGCCGGCGCCTCGTCGCTGCTGGCTGCCGGCGCCGGCGTCACCGGCAATCGGGTCCTGGCCGGACGGGCCCGGTTGACGGCGCTCGGCGCCATCTCCGCCGGAGCGGCCCTGCTGATAGAGGACCTGGGCCGGCCCGAGCGCTTCCGGAACATGTTGCGGGTGGCCAAACCGACCTCCCCGATGAGCGTCGGCAGCTGGCTGCTGACCCTGTACGGACCCGCGGCGGGGCTGGCCGCGTTGGGGGAGGCCCTCGGCTTCCCGCGCCCCGTGCGTCGCCTCGCCGCATCGCTGGCTGCCCTCACCGGACCCGCCGTGGCCACCTACACGGCGGTGCTCATCGCGGACACCGCGGTTCCGGTCTGGCACGAGGCCCGGAGGGAGCTGCCCTTCGTCTTCGGAGGCGCCGCCGCGTCCGCGGCAGGCGGCGCCGCCATGGTGACGACGCCGCCGGCGCACGCCGGTCCGGCGCGGGTGTTCGCCCTGCTCGGAGCGGCCACGGAGCTGGGAGCGTTCCAGCTCGCCCGCCGGCGCCTGGGTGAGGTTGGCGAGGTCTACGGCGAGGGCCGCGCCGGGGCTTTGACACGGCTGGCCGTCGGGCTCACCGGGGCGGGCGCTGCCGTGTCGGGCCTGGGTGGGAGGCGGCGGCTGGCCGCCGCCTTGGGCGGAGCAATGCTGATCGGCGGCTCGCTGGCCAGCCGGTTCGCCGTGCTCGATGCCGGGGTCCAGTCGGCCCAGCAGCCCGCGTCCACCATCGGGCCTCAGCGGCGCGGGCTGGAGCAAAATGGTGCCCGCGCCGTCGCCGATCCCACGACTCGGTAGAGGCTGCGGTCAGCGCATCACTGGTTGGCGGCCGCCGTGAGGACGTTGTGGGTGGCCTCGAGCTCTGCCGTGGCTTGGTCGAGCTCGCTGGTGGCTTGCGCGATCAGGCGCCCGTCGTCGTGGGTGGAGCCTGCGATGCAGTCGCTCGTGCCTCGGCCGAACAGGTCGAGGGCGGACCGCAGATGGGCGGCTGCGATGGCCTCGGGGATCGGAGGGAGGGCGAGGTACCCCTGAACGTCGTTCCAGACCGCCTGGCAGGAACCTACGAGGGCAGTCGTGTTGTAGGTGCTGGCGTCGTCGGCCACCGTGCTCGTGTCGTACGAGAGGGTGGAGAACAGGTCGGCGTGCTGTCGTCCCCACGAGGCGAGCGCCACGGTCGCTGGCGCGATCGGCGCCGCGTTCCGCACCGTCGCCGTGGCGCAGGATGTCACCACGGCGCCCACGCCCACCAGCGCGAGCGCCGCGCCGCCGATCCTCCCCCTCCTGCGCATTCCCCCCGGTCCTGTTCGCTCGAGCGATTCGGAACGGTCGTCAGACTACGGTTCACTTCTGACGATCATCTGACGAACTACTGACCTTTCCCTGACGGAGCCCGGCGGTACACAATGAGGGCGTGGGGACCGCGGCCCGGACCGGCGAGCCAGCGAAGGTGCTGGTCGTGGAGGACGAGCCGATCGTCCGGGACCTGCTGGTAACGGTCATGCGGACCGAAGGCTACGAGGTCGTGGCGGCCGCCGATTCCAGCGCCGCCCTCAGGCACGCCAAGTCGTTCCAGCCCCATCTGGCTCTCATCGACGTCCGCCTCGGCAACGGGCCCGACGGCTTCACCGTCGCCCGCCGTCTGCGGGAGGAGGCCCACGTGTCGCTGCTGTTCCTGACCAGTGCGGACGAGGCGGACGACATCCGGGCCGGGTTCGCCGCCGGTGCCGACCTCTACATCACCAAGCCGTTCTCCGTCGACTCCCTCCTCGTCCAGATCGAGGCGGTGCTGGCGCGGGCGGGCAAGTCACGCGAGGCGCACTGGGAGGTGGGCGACGTCGTCGTCGACGAGGCTGCCCGGGCCGTCACCCGGTCGGGGCAGCCCATGGACCTCACCCCGGTCGAGTTCGAACTGCTGTGCCACCTCGTTCGGCGCCCGGGACGGGTCGTCACCAAGACCCAGCTGCTGTCCGCGCTCTGGGGGTATCGGGACTACAACCCGAACGTCGTCGAGCGCCACATGAGCGCCCTGCGCCGCAAGCTCGAGGCCAACGGACCGCGGCTCATCCATACCGTGCACAGCGCCGGCTACGTCTTCCGTCCCTGACCGTCCCGTTCAGGCGGGTGTGCCGGCAGCACCGGCCATCTCGGCCAGAGTCGCGAGATACGGCTGCCGGGCGATCCCGTGCTCTGTCACGATCGCGGTGATCAGCTGGGCCGGGGTCACGTCGAAGGCGGGGTTCTCCACCGCGATCTCAGCCGGGGCGAGGGGCCTGCCGGCGAGCTCGGCCACCTCGCTCCTGTCCCGCTGCTCGACAGGGATGGCCGAGCCATCGGGACACGACGGGTCGATGGTCGAAAGCGGCGCAGCCACGTAGAAAGGCAACCCGTGGTGGGCGGCGAGCACGGCGAGCGGGTAGGTGCCGACCTTGTTGGCCACGTCGCCGTTGGCGGCGACGCGGTCGGCGCCCACCACGACGCAGTCGACCCGATCTGCCGCCATCAGCGATCCCGCGGCCGAGTCGGCCACCAGCGTGGCCGGCACGCCCAGGCGGCCGAGCTCCCACGCCGTGAGGCGGCTGCCCTGGAGCATCGGCCGGGTCTCGCCGACCCAGACCCGAGGGGCGCGACCGCCCTCGTGGGCGGCCCGGACGATCCCGAGGGCGGTGCCGTACCCGGCACAGGCGAGCGAGCCGGCGTTGCAGTGGGTGAGCACGCGGGCGCCGTCGGGCAGGAGCGGGGCGCCCATGGCGCCCAGGGCGCGGTTGCGGGCCACGTCCTCGACGGCGACCCGCCGGGCCTCGGTCAGTGGATCGTCGGCGGCCAGGGCCCGCTTGACTCCCCAGGCAAGGTTGGCCGCCGTGGGACGGGTGGCGACGATCCGCTGGGCTGCCGGCTCGAGCGGCTCACCCCGCACCTCGGCGAGGGCAACGCCCATGGCGCCGGCGACGCCGAGGGCGGGCGCACCCCGGACGGCCATGGTCCTGATGGCGTCACAGAGCTCGTCGACCGTGCGGGCCTCGACGTAGGCGAGCTCGCCCGGAAGCCGCCGTTGGTCGATCATGCGCACGGCGTCGTCCCGCCACTCGATCGTGGGCGGGATCGGATCCGGCCCGGCCTCACCCATGTCATCACCGTATCGACAGATCTCGCCCGGGAGGCGGGCCCCGGTGATTCCATCCCGCGATGCTCGCCGTCCGGTCACCCCTAGCATGCCGAGCATGGCGTCGGCCCTGTTCTCGCCTGAGGGCGACACCTTTCTCCCGGCTCCGCTCGCCCGCAGCCCCTGGTCCTCGGAGACGCTGCACGGTGGCTCGGTGGCCGCCCTGCTCGCCGGCGCCATCGAGGCGTGCTCCCCGGGTGGGGACCGACAGGTCACCCGCCTCACAGTGGAGCTGATGAGGCCCGTCCCCGTGGCGCCCCTTCGGGTCCAGGCCGAGGTGGTCCGGCCCGGTCGAAAGGTCCAGTTGGTCGAGGCGTCCCTTTGGGACGGAGAGACCAATCTCGCCCAGGCCCGGGCGCTCTTGCTACGGACCACCGATGCTCCAGTGCCCGAGGGGGCAACCTCCTCGGGCTCCGTCGTGCCGGGGCCCGATCGGGGCCGGGAGACGCCGTTTCCGAGGGGTGACTACGAGGCCCTGCACAACGCGGGGACCGAGATCCGTTTCGTCAAGGGAGCCTTCGACCAGCCGGGTCCGGCGACGGTGTGGATCCGACTGCGCCACCCCGTGGTGGCGGGCGAACCCCCGTCCCCGCTCCAGCGGGTGGCGGCGGCAGCCGACTTCGGCAACGGGGTGAGCGCCGTGCTGGACTTCACGCGTTGGGTCTTCGTCAACCCCGACCTGACCATCTACCTGAACCGGCTTCCGGTAGGGGAATGGGTCTGCCTGGAAGCACATACGGACGTGGAGGGGCACGGCATCGGCATGGCTCACAGCCGCCTCCACGACCAGCTCGGGCCGATCGGCCGTTCGGCCCAGTCGCTGCTGCTCGAGCCGCTGTGACCGTTTTGCACGGTGCCCGTGGTGGCGCTGCCCGCTACGGTATGCTGCCCTGACACAGAATCAGGTCTCCCGGGGGGGCGGCACGGACAGCGCGGTGCACACAACCCGGCGCACACAACGCGGCGCAGAGAGCAACGCATCACAGCAGGGAGGGTGACGTGAGACTCAAGAGGGGGCTCGGGCTGCCGGCGGTCGTGATCGCGGTGGCCCTCGTAGGAGCGGCGTGCGGGAGTGGGAGCTCGAGCAGCAGCTCGTCCACCACGACGACCAGCAGCGGACCGACGACCAGCGCTCCCAGCGGGGGCACCGCTTCGGATGTGGGGATCACGCCGAACCAGGTCACGGTGGGCAACGTGTCGATCCTCTCCGGCCCCGTGCCCGGGCTGTTCCAGGGCGCGCCCAACGGCGCCGACGCCTTCTTCGCCTACCAGAACAGCCTCGGCGGCGTGAACGGTCGCAAGATCGTGCTCAAGTCCTCCGACGACGCCTTCTCGTGCAACCAGAACCAGAACGAGACCCAGACCCTCGCCGGGCAGGCCTTCGCCTTCGTCGGCGGGTTCTCGCTGTTCGACAACTGCGGGGCCAAGGTCCTCCAGGCTCAGCCCACCATCCCGGACGTCGCCTTCTCGCTCGACCCTGTGGCCCAGGCCCTGCCGAACAACTTCAGCCCCTCACCCCTCGGCAACGGCTACCGCACGGGGCCGTTCATCTACTACAAGCAGCAGTTCCCGAATGCGGTGAAGTCGGTCGGCGCCCTCGTCGCCAACATCCCGTCATCGATCGCCTCGTGGAACAACGAGAAGGCGGCAATGCAGCAGGTCGGCGGCTACCACGTCGCCTACGAGCGGGACATCAACCCGCTCGACACCGACTTCACCTCCGACGTCGTGCGCATGCGAAGCGCCGGGGTGCAGATGGTCGTGCTGTCCAACACCGACGTGAAGAGCACCGCCCGCTTCCTCAACAACGCCCAGCAGCAGGGCTACAAGCCTCAGCTGGTCGAGTCCGGTGGGACCGCCTACGACGCCAGCTTCTTCAAGCTGGTCAACCCGGGCGCCGGCCAGGGTCTGCTCAATGACCAGACCCAGGCCCTCTACCTGGGCGGTGACGCCAAGAGCGTCCCCGAGGTGCAGCTGTTCGACACCTGGATGGCCAAGGCCCACCCCGGGTTCGCACCGGACATCTTCAGCGTCTATGGCTGGACCTCGGCCCGGCTGTTCACCCAGGCCCTGCAGACCGCCGGGCTCAACCCCACCAGGGGCAGCGTCCTCGCCGCCCTGCAAGGCGTGCACAGCTTCAACTCCAACGGGCTGCTGGCGACCGGTGACCCGGCGGGCAAGAAGTCGCCCACCTGCTGGTTGCTGGTCAAGGTGAACAACAACCAGTACCAGCGCTTGCAGCCGCCCAGCCCGCCCACGGGCTTCACGTGCAATCCCGACGGCCAGTACACCCGCCCCGGCTGAGCTGAGCTCCGGCGATGAGCGAGTTCCTCGCCCTCAGCGTCGTCGGGATCGTCGCCGGCTGCATCTACGCCCTGACGGCCATGGGCCTGGTGGTGACCTACACCACCTCGGGGATCTTCAACTTCGCCCACGGGGCCATCGGCATGGTGGCGGCCTTCTTGTTCTGGGAGTTGTCAGTGAACCAGGGCCTGCCCACGCCACTGGCCCTGGTCCTCGTGCTCTTCGTGTTCGCGCCGCTGATGGG
>DASXCO010000035.1 GCA_036491125.1 Acidimicrobiales bacterium
CGGTAGGCCGTGGCGGTCCGCGCCACGACGAGGAGGCCGGACGTGCCCTTGTCCAGGCGCTGGACGATTCCGGGACGGTCGGCGTCACCCGCTCCGGCGTCGGCCAGATCCGGAAATCGGGCCACCAGCCCCTGGACGAGCGTGCCGGAGCGGTGGCCGGCACCGGGATGGACGACGAGGCCAGGGGGTTTGTCGACCACCACGATGTCGTCGTCGGCCTGGACGATCCGCACGTCCACGGTCGGGTCGGCACCGATCCCGGTCGGCGGATCTCGAGACGGGAGGTCCACCTCGAGGTCCTCGCCGCCCGCAACCCGGCGGCTCCGGGTCGACACCGGAGCGCCCGAGAGCCGGACGCGGCCGGCCCGCACCAGCTCGGCCACTTCGGCCCGGGTCAAGCCCCCCAGCAGGGCCACCGCCCGGTCGATGCGCTCGCCGGCCAGCGCGGCGGGGATGGAGGCTCTCACGGCGCCCGTCTGCGGTAGCCGACGAAGACCAGGAGGATCGCTCCGCACACGATGCAGGCGTCGGCCACGTTGAACGTGGGCCAGTACCGCAGGTCGATGAAGTCGATCACGGCCCCGCCGTTGGACCGGACCAGACGGTCGACCAGGTTCCCCACGGCACCACCGAGGATCAGGCCCACCGCGATCGCCGTCGCCGCCGTCGAGGCCGACCGGCCCAGCACCACGACGACGGCGATCAGCGCGATGCCGACGATCACCAGCTCGGGCGTGAGGCCGCGCGCCAGGCTGAACGCGGCACCCGAGTTGAACGTGAGGGCGAGCCGCGCCGGACCGATCACGTGCACCGGAGCATCCCTGAGGTAGTGCACCGCCAACGACTTGGTCAGCTGGTCGACGCCGACGACGAGCGCCGCTGTTCCCCCGATGATCAGCTGGAGGCGCGGGCGAGACCAGTCCCGGCTCAGCGCCGCGACAACCCCCCGCTCTTGCAGCTCACGCACATCCGGGCCTGAGGTAGCGCCTTGAGTCGGGCCCTCGGGATCGGCTGGCCGCAGCCCTCACACAGGCCGTAGGTGCCAGCTTCGATCTTCGCCAGGGCGTGGTCGATGTCTTCGACAGCGGCCCTGGCCTGGGCAGAGAGGGCCAAGTCCCGCTCGCGGTCGACGGTGACCGTCCCCCCCTCGCCGGATTCCTCGTCGAACTGCACGTCGCCGGGCTCCATGTCCTGGGCCAGCGAGTCGGCCTCGGCCTTGAGGTCCTCGGCCTGCCCCAGATGGGTCGCCCGCTCGGCCCGCAGCAGCCCCTGCTGCTCCAGGAGGAACTTGTCCGTGACCTTCTGCCGGGTCTTCGGAGCCCTGGCCGCGGCGCCAGCCGGGGTCCCGGATCCTGCCCGGCGAGCGAGCGTCTTGGCCGGGGCCCCCCGATCGACTTCTCGGGTGCGGCCCAGCTTGGGCGCAGCAGCCCGGCTGGCCCGGGCCTTGGCCGGCGCTCGGGCGCTGGCGCCGGCCTTCGACTTCACACCAGTCCCCGCGCGTCGCGTCGCCACCCGGGCGCTCCCCCGCTTGGCGGTGGTCGCCGTCGTCGCCCGGCCCCGCTGGGCCTTGCTCGCGGCGCCGCTACCCTGCGCCCTGCCGGAGCGGGCAGCAGTCGGCTGGCCCTTCTTGGTCGTCCGGGCGGCCGGGGTCGACGCTCGGGTGGAAGCGCCAGCTCCCTTTGGGGTGCCCGCCCGCCGGGCAGGGTTGGATGAACGTGACGTTCGAGGCATGAAGCTCGGTCCTGAGAAGTCGCCGAGGGCGTCGGATCGTACCTGACCAGGGAGGCATCGGCAACGACTTCGCGGAAACGGCCGCCAGCAGCGATCGCCGCCGGCCTGCCCGCGAGGCGTCGTCGACGCCGGAAACTCGCCGGGAACACAGACCGGTCCCGCGTACTGTGGGCCCATGGCGTCCGAGCCCGACGAGGCACCGTACCCGCAGGTCGAGCAGCAGCCCGAGTTCCCCGCTCTCGAGGAGCAGATCCTGGAGTTCTGGCGGGCCGACGGGACGTTCGCGGCCTCGGTGGCACAGCGACCGGCGGGACGCAACGAGTACGTCTTCTACGACGGGCCGCCGTTCGCCAACGGGCTTCCCCACTACGGCCACCTCCTGACTGGCTTCGTCAAGGACGCCGTGCCCCGGTACCAGACGATGCGGGGGCGGCGGGTGGAACGGCGTTTCGGGTGGGACTGCCACGGGCTCCCGGCCGAGATGGTCGCCGAGAAGGAGCTCGGAGTCTCGGGTCGGGCGGGCGTAACGGCCCTGGGCATCGAGCAGTTCAACGACCACTGCCGCTCCCTGGTCCTGCGGACCGCCGACGAGTGGGAGCGGTACGTGACCCGCCAGGCTCGCTGGGTCGACTTCAGCGACGACTACAAGACGATGGACCTCTCGTACATGGAGAGCGTCCTGTGGGCTTTCCGCCAGCTCTGGGACAAGGGCCTGATCTACGAGGGTTACCGCGTCCTCCCCTACTGCTGGGAGTGCGAGACGCCCCTGTCGAACTTCGAGACCCGCCAGGACGACGCCTACCGCCCCCGGGAGGACCCGGCGGTGACCGTCGCCTTCGAGCTCGATGGCGACGATGCTGCGGGTGCGGGCCCGGGCGACGGGTCCCAGCCCGCCAGCCCCCTCGGACCCGGACAACCGCTCCGGGTCCTGGTGTGGACGACGACGCCGTGGACGCTTCCGTCCAACCTGGCCCTCGCGGTCGGGCCCGACATCGACTACGCCGTGTTCGATCTCCACGGGGCGAGGTATGTGCTCGGTGCGGCGAGGGCCGAGGCCTACGCCGAGCTCCTCGGTGACGCCGTCCTACTCGGAACGGTCAAGGGGAGCGAGCTGGTCGGGCGGACCTACCGACCGCTGTTCGACTTCTTCGCCGACGCCCCCAGGGCATTTCGCGTCCTGGCCGGGGACTTCGTGTCTACCGAGGAGGGCACCGGGATCGTCCACACCGCTCCCGGCTTCGGCGAGGACGACCAGAGGGTCTGCGAGGCCAACGGAATCGCCGTGGTCGCCCCGGTCGACGACCGGGGCAGGTTCACCCACGAGGTGCCCCCCTACGCCGGTCTGCAGGTCCTCGATGCCAACGAGGCGATCATCGAGGACCTGGCCGCTGCTGACGCCCTCCTGGCCCGCGAGAACTACGTCCACAGCTACCCCCACTGCTGGCGTACGGACACGCCGCTGATCTACCGAGCCGTCAGCTCCTGGTTCGTGCGGGTGACCGCCTTCAGGGACCGGATGGTCGAGCTCAACCAGCGGATCCGGTGGACGCCCGCCAACGTGCGCGACGGCGCCTTCGGCAAATGGCTGGAAGGAGCCAGGGACTGGTCGATCAGCCGCAACCGCTTCTGGGGCGCGCCGATCCCGGTGTGGACCAGCGACGATCCCCGGTACCCCCGGGTCGACGTCTACGGCAGCCTCGACGAGCTCGAGCGTGACTTCGGCGTGCGGCCGACCGACCTCCACCGCCCTGCCATCGACGCCCTCACCCGGCCCAACCCCGACGACCCCACGGGCGCGTCGACGATGCGCCGGGTCGAGGACGTGCTCGACTGCTGGTTCGAGTCGGGATCGATGCCCTACGCCCAGCTCCACTATCCGATGGAGAACCGGGAGCGCTTCGAGTCCCACTTCCCCGCCGATTTCATCGTGGAGTACGTGAGCCAGACGAGAGGCTGGTTCTACACCCTCCACGTGCTGGCCACGGCGCTGTTCGACTGCCCCCCGTTCAAAAGCTGCATCGCCCACGGGGTGGTGCTGGGCAACGACGGCCGCAAGATGTCGAAGCGCCTCAGCAACTACCCGGAGGCCAAGGAGGTCTTCAGCACCTATGGGGCCGACGCCATGCGGTGGTTCCTGCTGTCCTCGTCCGTGCTGCGGGGCCTGGACCAGATGGTCGACCACAAGGGGTTCTCCGACGCTGTACGCCAGGTCCTCAATCCCATCTGGAACGCCTGGTACTTCCTCACCCTCTATGCCAACACCGACGGCATCCAGGGCCAGTGGCGGACCGACGTCAGCGGGGTGCTCGATCGCTACGCCCTGGCCAAGACGGCGGCGCTGGTGGACGAGGTCACCACCCGGATGGACGCCGACGACCTGCCGGGCGCCTGCGCGGCCATCGCCGGCTTCCTCGACGCCTTCACCAACTGGTACATCCGACGAAGCCGCGACCGCTTCTGGAAGCCTGTGGGCGACGACCCCGAGACCGACCGCGACAAGCGGGAGGCGTACGACACCCTCGCCACCGTGCTTCGGGTCCTGTGCCAGGTCGCTGCGCCCCTGCTCCCGCTGGTCACCGAGGCCGTCTACCGGGGGCTGACGGGCGAGCGCAGCGTCCACCTGTCCGACTGGCCCACCCGCGACACCCTGCCCGCCGATCCTGCGCTCGTCGCCGACATGGACCTGGTGCGCGACGTGGCCTCGGCGGCCCACTCCGTGCGCAAGGCCAACGACCGTCGCGCCCGGCTGCCGCTCCCTTCCCTGACCGTGGCCGCCCGCGACGCGCGCCGTCTCGAGCCCTTCGTCGGCCTCATCGCCGACGAGGTCAACGTCCAGGAGGTGCATTTGTCAGAGGCGGTGGAAGATGCCGGGGAGCTGATCCTCGCCGTCGATCCGTCGGTCGTCGGACCCCGGCTCGGACCCGAGACGCAGGCGGTGCTGGCCGCAGCGCGAAAGGGCGACTGGTCGAGGGTCTCGGCTGACGAGGTCGAGGTCGCCGGCATCATCCTCCGTCCGGGTGAGTTCAGCGTGCAGCTCAGGCCCCGCGACGAGGTCACCAGTCGGAGCCTGCCCGGCAACAACGGAGTGGTCACGCTCGATCTCGAGGTGACCCCGGATCTGGCCCGGCTCGGCCTGGTGCGGGACCTGATCCGCACGGTGCAGATGGCCCGCCGGGACGCCGGTCTCCACGTCGCCGACCACATCCGGCTGGTGCTCGAGCTCGACGACGAGGCCGCTATGGCGGTCGGGTCACACCGCGGCTACCTGATGCAACAGACCCTCGCCGACGAGCTGGAGCTGGCACCCCTCGGCGAGTCGACGGACAACTCGGCGACCGACCCCTCAGGCCTCAGCTACCAAGCCCGCCACCAGGTCGGCCGGGAACGCTCGGTCGGGATCGGCCTGAGCCGCTCCACCTGAGCGGCGCTCCAGCACCAGCGGCACGCCATTCCATCGCGGCCGTCGATCGGGGCGCCGCCCCTGGCGCCCGTGGGGTCAGCGACTCTGGCGAGCGGGCGCCCGGGCCGTGCCCGTGCCGATCAGGGCGTCGATGCGGTTCAGCAGGGTCGCCCGTCTCTCACCCTGGAGCTCGCGCTGCCGTACCAACTCGAGCTCCACCGGCTCGAGCTGGGGAAGCAGGGGAAGGACCTCGGTAAGACGGAGATCGTCGTACTCGGCGATCGGGAAGGCGACGTGACGATCGTCACGACCGTCGTCGCCGTACTCCTCCTCGGCCCCGTCGTAGCCCTCGTCATAGCCAGAGGGCTCGTCGTCGTAGCTGTCGTCGCCGTGAGGCTCGACCGCCGGGCTCTGACGGGTCCCGTTGGCGACCGGCGCCGCTGGGCCGCGACCGGCCGGGGCAGGCCCGACCCCGCCGCTCAGTTCGTCCAGCTTGCGGAGAACGGCACCGCGGTTCCGGCCGGACATCTCGCGGTGGCGGACCACCTCGATCTCGTCCGGCTCCAGCTCCTCCAGGAGGGGCAGGATCTCGGCCACCCGGAGCTCGTCGTAGTCGGCGATGGGGAACTCCAGATCGTCGTACTCCTCGACGGGGGCACCGCCCTCGTCGCCCCCGTGGCGAGGATCATCGAAGCGATCGTCCTCGAAGCGGTCCGCGGTGGCAGGGGCGGACGGCTGACGGACGTCAGCCATCGGTGCCGATGGACGCTCGTATGGCGACGAGTCGCGTGCCTGGCGGGGCGGCACCGGAGGAGGCGGGGCCTGAGGCTCCCAGAGCGCTTCGTCGGCATCCTCGGCGTCGTCGACCTCCTCCAGCGGAGGCTCGTCGAACAGCTGGGAGGTCGGCGGCTCCGCTGCCATCGAGGGGGCTGGCATGCCCCTCGATGCCCTTGGGATCGTCGCCGTCTCGGGGCCGAAGGAGTCACTGGGATCGAGCTCGTGGACGCTGGTATCGCTGTGGGCGAGGGGCGAAGGAGTCTGGGGGCCGCGGGCGGCGGCCGACCGGGCCGACCGGGCCCGTCCGAGGCGGGTGAAGAGCAGCACGAGCGCGAAGGAAAGAGCGCTGGCAGCGATCGAGATGTAGTCGAGGGCCAGCGAGCTGTTCAGGAAGCCGATCACCAGGGTGACCAGGCCGATCAGCAGGAGGCCTACGGTCAAAAGGAGCAACACCGAGCCACCATCCCAGGGAGCCTTCGTTGGGGGGAGCCGAAGCGCAGCGCTCGGCCACGCCAATTGTCTATCGCACGTCAGTATTCTAGAACCAGAGGGTCTAGACCTGCCCGCGGCCCCCGGGTGGCCCCTGGCCCCTGACCACGCGGGTGGGTGCGTGCTGGCCAGCGGAACCTTGCACTCTGACGATCCGGGTCGGATTGTCCTCGTTGGTGCTCTCCCACTGCTCAGCGTCGAACACGCCGCTGCCCGCTCCCGGCGGGCCTTCCTGGGGGCCCGGACCAGTCGGAGGGACTCCGTTCGGCGGGCCGCCGGCCCCGACGGGGACGGGCGGGCGATCATCATCGGCGGGACCCTCGTCGCCGACGCTCGAGTCGGGCTCGGCGCCACGATCAGCGTCGATGTCATCCTCCGACGCCCCCCTCGCCGCCGGCGGCGGGGCGGGGACGTCGACCTCGCTCAATGCGGGCGGGGGCACCATGGCCGAAACGTTCTGATCCACCCATGCAGCGGCGTTGGCGAGGGCGGAGCGCATCCGGCTCCGCTCCTCCTCGACGTGCCGCTCGAGCAGGATGATGTCCTTGTGCAGCTGCTGGCGGGCGCTCTCGAGCCGGATCAGCTCCTCGCGCAGGTCGCGCTCGGCCTCCTCGGTCGTGCGCCGGGCGTGCTCCTCGGCCTGGACGACCATCGCCCGCGCCTCGGTCTGCGCGTTCACGAGTGTCTCTCGAGCCTGCTGCTGCGACTCTTTGACGGCCATATCCGCCGTCCTCTGGGCCAGCACGAGCGTCCGCCGGAGCGCATCGTCATCGTCGGGAAGGTCGGACGCGCGCTGTTCGGCGCGCATGGCCCGCTCCATGGTCTGCCGGAGACGGTCGTGAAGCAACTCGACCCCCGCCGCCGACCGCTCGAGGAACTCGTCTACGTCGTCCTGGTTGTAGCCCCGCAACTTCTCCCGGAACTCAACCTCCCGCAGGGTTCTCGCTGAGACCTCTATGTCCATGAGGGGCCATCGTACCGACGGCATTTGACCAGGGCGCGGATGGTCAGCGGATGGTCACGTGAGCAAGGCGCGGGAGATGATCTGGATCCCGATCAACACGATGATCGGCGACAGATCGAGACCCATGCCGCCCATGCGCATCGGCGGGAGGACCCGACGGATGGGCCCCAGGACGGGCTCGGTGACGGCATACAGCAGCCGCGCCGCCGAGGCCAGGGGTGTACCCGGTGTGATCGGGAACCAGCTGAGGATCACCCGGGCGAAGATGACGATGACGTACGCCTGGAGGATCCAGGCGATGATGCCTTTGATGCCCACGGGTCAGGAGCGAAACAGGCCGCGCTCCTGCAGGCGCTGACGCTCCTCCGGTGACACCTCGACGTCCGACGGGGTGAGCAGGAACACCTGGTCGGCCACCTTCTCCATCGATCCGCTGAGCGCGTACGCGAGCCCGCTGCAGAAGTCGATCATGCGACGAGCCAGATCCCGGTCGACAACCTGAAGGTTGACGATCACCGGCTGTTCGTCCTTCAGTCGATCGCCGATCTCCTGGGCGTCGGCGAACCGGGTGGGCGCGACCACGTGGACGCGAGGCGCCTTGTCGGGCGCGATCGGGCGCACGATCGTGGGCCGGTCGTCAGGCTGCGCCTGGGCCGGTGACACCTCCTCGCGGGTCAGGGTCCGGATCGTGCCGGGAGTCGGCTCCTCGGCCTCGACCTGCGGGTACGTGCGCGACTGACGACGGGCCGGGGCCGGTGCCCTCGGCTCCTCGTAGTGCTCGTAGTCTTCGTACTCGTCATCGGCCAAGCCGAGATAGATCATCGTTCGGCGAACAAACGAAGCCATCCACGCCTCCTTCCGGCTTTGTGCAGCCTATTCTCGCAGCCTCGCACGGGATGGGCGGGGACCGAACAGGGCCCGCCCCACCCGGATCATGGTGGCGCCTTCTTGGACCGCCACTTCCAGGTCGTCGGTCATCCCCATCGAGAGCTCGGCGAGCTCCAGGTGACGGCCCACGTCGGCGAGCATCCGAAACCCGCCCCGGGCCGCGTCCGTCGCACCCTGGGCGGCGACGCCCATCAGTCCTCGCACGTCCAGGTCGATCTCGCGCAAGCGGTCGACGAGCGCAGCCACGTCGTCAGGCGGCACCCCGTTCTTCGTCGCTTCGCCGCTGATGTTCATCTGGACCAGCACCGCCGCTCCGGGAGACCAGCGCGCGATCTCGACGCCCTCGGCGGCGCGCGCCACCCCGTGCCAGAGATGAACGTGCGGCGCCACGGAGCGAACCTTGTTGCGCTGGACGGCCCCGATGAAGTGCCAGCGAGGGGTGAGACCCTCGGTCGCGGCGGCCGTCGCCTTGGCCCCGAGCTCGGCTGCGTAGTTCTCGCCGAGGTCGTTCAGGCCGGCTGCCACCGCCGCCCGCACGACCCCGGGGCCGAACGTCTTCGTCACCCCCACGATCGTCACCCGGGCCGGATCGCCGCCCGCCTCTGCGATGCGGCGTCGGAGCCCGTCCAGGCGTCCCTTCACCTCCGCGACCGCCGCGGCGCGGCCGGCGTCGCGCTCGGCTACGCCGGCCATACCACGAGCGCCATACGCTGTCGCTCCCCTCGAGCCCGATAGGAGAAATGCGCCGGGGAGCAGGCCGTGCAGACGTCGTCGTCGGCGACCAGGTCGACGTCGGCCGCCCGCAGAGACGCCCGGACCGCTTCGGGAAGGTCGAGGGCAGGCCGACCCGTGGCGGTGCGGGCGCGCACGGCGGGGCCGAGACGGGCCGCCACCGGGTCCAGGTCGCTCGGCGAGAACTCGTAGCACTCGGCGTGGATGCAGGGCCCGAGGCGGGCCACGATCCCGGTGGCACCGAGGGTGCGCATGGCCCTGGCGGCGCTACCGATGACACCGGCCGTCAGCCCCCGCCAGCCGGCGTGCACGGCGCCGATCACGCCTTCCGGGCTGGCCAGGGCGATGGGGGCGCAGTCGGCGGTGAACACGGCCAGGCAGGCGGCCGGGTGATCGCTCACGAGGGCATCGCCCTCGGCGCCTCCCCGCTGATCGGGATCGCGCACCACGACGACACCCGCACCGTGCACCTGGGTGACCCAGCTCCACGGCCGGTCGACGATTGACCGGCGCCGCCGCTCGAGCTCCGAGCCGCCCGTCGCCACCGGTCCGAGATCGCCCTCGGGCCGCCCCGTCCATCGAGCCAGCACCGGCGCGACGGCGAACCTCACCGCGTCGTCGATGGCCCTGTCGCTCTGGCGAGGGTTGTGAGTACCACCACTGTGTTCCATCGTTGGTCGAAACTGGGCGCTCCGGCCCTGCGGCACGCGCCCACTTCGCCATGACGTGGACCCGCGCCGCTCCCTAGCTCACTTGAGGAAGGATGGGACGTCGAAGTCATCGTCCCCCAGTCTGAGGTCCTCGTCGGACTCGCCGAGCTCGCCCACGGCCAGCCCGTCCTCCCCCGTGCGGTCGAGCCCGAGCCCGCGCGCCGGCTCCTCGTGAATGGGAGCTCCCTCGTCCCATCGCTCGAAGCCGGCTGCGATCACGGTCACCCGCACCTCCTCGCCCATGGCGTCGTCGACGACGCTGCCGAAGATGATGTTGGCGTCGGGGTGGGCGACGCCGTGGATGATCTCTGCCGCTTCGTTGACCTCGAACAGACCGAGGTCGCTGCCGCCGGCGATCTGCAGCAGGATGCCGCGGGCGCCTTCGATCGACGCCTCCAGCAGCGGGCTGGTGATGGCGCCTCGGGCCGCGTTGACGGCACGGCCGTCTCCTGCGGCGTTGCCGATGCCCATGATCGCCGTCCCCGCGTTGCGCATGATCATCTTCACGTCGGCAAAGTCGGTGTTGATCAACCCGGGCGTGGTGATCAGATCCGTGATCCCCTGCACTCCCTGAAGGAGAACCTCGTCGGCCATCTTGAAGGCGTTGACCATCGACGTCTTGTCGTTGGAGACGGTCAGCAGGCGATCGTTGGGGATGATGATCAGGGTGTCGACCTTTTCCTTCAGCCGCTGGATTCCCTGCTCGGCCTGCACCGCCCGCCGCCGACCCTCGAACGAGAACGGTCGGGTGACAACGCCGATCGTCAGCGCGCCGACACCCTTGGCGATCTCGGCCACGACCGGCGCGCCACCGGTGCCCGTGCCCCCACCCTTGCCCGCGGTGATGAACACCATGTCCGCGCCCTTGAGCACCTCCTCGATCTCTTCGGCGTGCTCCTCGGCCGCCTCGTGACCGATCTCCGGGTCGCTACCGGCGCCCAGCCCCCTCGTCAGCTGACGTCCGATGTCCAGCTTGACGTCGGCGTCGCTCATCAGGAGCGCCTGCGCGTCGGTGTTCACGGCAATGAACTCGACACCCTTCAGACCGGCGTCGATCATGCGGTTGACCGCGTTCACGCCGCCACCGCCGATACCGACAACCTTGATCACGGCAATGTAGTTCTGTGCTGGGCCCGCCATAGCCTGTTCGCCTCCCGCGAGTGTGCACCGCGCGGCATGCGCCGTGTCGTCGCTGTTCACTATCCAGCCTCCCCCGACGGGGATGGGGCTGGGGTTACGACTGACGCCTCACTCGTGCACAGCACGCCCGCCCACAATGGGCTCGAGCGCATGTTCCCGACCGTGCGCTTTGCCGCCCGCCTCGACCTCATCCTCTACCTCGACGGCAGCTCGAGACTCTCGTGTGACATCTGAAGCCGACCGAAAAGATAGGGCCGCCATCATGGCGCGGTCAAGACATCTTTTCAGTAATCGTCGAGCGCGACGAACACGCATCCGTGAGGCTGAGGATGAGGCAGAGGGCGACGCCTTCGATGGTGTTCAATCGCTGACGTCAGAGCGTTGTCATCAAGACGTGAGGGCCGGCGCCTCGGGCACCCTCACATCGATGGTCCGCACGCTCGCCGGTCTCACCTGGGACAGCACGGTCTGGGTGGCCGCCAGCTTCTCCTGCAGCTGCTCGGCGTCCCCCAGTTGCACGACCACGCCGGGCATCAGGGTGAGGGCGACGCCTCCGTCGGGAAGCACGTCGACCGAGATGACCTGACCGAGCAGCGGCCGATGGAGGGCTGTCAACACTCTGAGGGCTGGGCCGGAGGGCGCTGGCAGCGTGGATCCCGGCGACGGGAGCTGCGTGAGGCCCCGCAGCGTCGGCACCGCGACGCCCAACGCTGGAGGAGAAGACGACCCGCCGGCCGAGCGGGTGAGGACCCGGCCCGCGTCGTCGGTGACCGCCCAGTCGCCGTTCGCCGTGGTCGCCACGGCGGCTGGCAGGCGTTCTCGCAAGGAGATCCCCACCGTCGACGGCCAGTTGCGGGCCACCGTCGCCCGCGCCACCCAGGGAAGCGCGTCCAGCCGCTGCTCGAGCCGGGCCGTGCCGACGTCGATCATCAGCGGGTGGTTATTGAGCCCGACGGCGCGCAGCACCGCCTGACGACTGGTGTGACGATCGCCCGACACGCTGACGTGAGCGACACGCAACAGCGGAGAGTGCAGGACGCCGAGCGTCGCCACCGTCACGACCGTGCACC
Source organism: Acidimicrobiales bacterium (assembly GCA_036491125.1). Taxonomy (NCBI): domain Bacteria; kingdom Bacillati; phylum Actinomycetota; class Acidimicrobiia; order Acidimicrobiales; species Acidimicrobiales bacterium. The sequence goes on from DASXCO010000035.1 coordinate 11,902, forward strand.
CCGCCACGGCGAGCACGACCCGCAGTCGGCGCTGGCCCTCCAGCCGCCTGACCGCCGACCGGCGCTGGCGGATGCGGGGATCCATGCGGGGTCTCGGCAACGAGCTCACCGGCGCGGAGCGCAGCCCGGTCACGCCGGCCACCCTCTCACGTCGACCACCGGGGAGTGGGGATCCCATGCGACCAGCTCGAGGCCGCCGACGGGCAACGCTCGACCTCACCTTCAACTGCAGATCGAGGTCGGCCCAACCTCAACCTCAACCTCAACCTCAAGTTGAAGTTGAGGTTGAGGGTTCGAAGCCGACCAACCTGAGCTCGGCCTCCAGCTGCACGCCGAGGCGGTCGGCCACGACGTGACGAACCTCCTCCACCAGGGCCCGCACGTCGTCGGCCGAGCCGCCGGGATCGGCTTGGAAGAAGTTGGCGTGCTTGGTCGACACCGATGCCGAGCCGATGCGATGACCCTTGAGCCCGGCAACCTCGATGAGGCGACCGGCGGAGTCGCCAGGGGGATTGGTGAACACCGAGCCGGCGTTCTGACCGCCCGGCTGGTGCTGTCGCCTCCAACGGACGATCTCGGCGATCTCGGCTTCCGATGCCGCCGCGTCACCAGCCGAGACGGCGAAGTCGGCCCACAGGACCACGTGATGGGGGGCCACGCTGGAGCGGCGGTACGAGTAGTCGAGCCGATCGACCCCCGCGACTTCGACCTCCCCCCTGTACAGATCGGCGAAGCAGACACGCTCGAGGCGCTCGCTCGTCTCCGAGCCGTGTCCGCCGGCGTTCATACGGACCGCTCCCCCGACCGATCCGGGGACGCCCACGGCCCATTCGAGGCCGGTCAGTCCGGCCCGAGCCGATCTCCGGGCCAGCACCGGCAGGCCGACCCCGGCTCCGGCCCGGACCCGGCTCCCCTCCATCTCGATCGTCGAGAACGCCTCGCCCAAGGTGACCACCAGCCCGCGAAACCCTGCGTCGGCAACCAGGAGGTTGGAGCCCTTGCCCACGACCAGCGCTGGTATCCCGCTGACAACGACCGCGTCGCGTGCCAAGCGCAGATCGTCCGAGCTCTCGATCTCGAGCGCCAGTGCGGCCCGTCCTCCCACCCGGTAGGTGGTCAATGGACCAACGGGGCGATCCCGGACTCCTCGAGCCCCGAGGACTGTGGCGGCCTTCTCGAGGGCGCTACGTCGGTCGGCGTCGCCGCCTACCACCCGGCGTCGACCAGCAGCTCGTCGGGCACAGAGGTGAGGTCGCCCGCACCAAGGGTGAGACACAGATCGCCGGGCTCGAGGATCCGGCGCAGCTCGGTGAGCAGGGCGGCCCGACTCGGCACGTAGACGACCTCCTGAGCGGGGTGAGCGTCCCGCACGGCCTGCACGACGAGCAGACCTGACACGCCGGGTCGCGGCCGCTCTCCGGCCGGGTAGACGTCGGTGACGACCAGGACGTCGGCTCCGTGAAAAGCGTCAGCGAAGTCGCGCCACAGGGTCGCCGTGCGGGAGTACCGGTGGGGCTGGAACACGCACACGATCCGCCGCCACCCACCACTGCGCGCCGCCGCCAGCGTCGCCACCACCTCACCGGGTAGGTGGGCGTAGTCGTCGACGAAACTGACCCCACCCCGCTCACCCCGGAACTGAAAACGGCGGGCGACGCCGGTAAAGCGAGCCAGCGCCCGTTGCGCGGCGACCATCTCCGCGCCCATGACGAGGCCGGTCACCACCGCCCCGGCCGCGTTGGTGGCGTTGTGCAGCCCCGGCACCGGCAGCTCGAGCCGACCCAGGCGCTGCCCCTCGTGGTCCAGGGAGAAGCTGGTCCTGCTACGGCGGTGCTCGATGTCGACCATTCGATAGGTCGCCGTCGGCGCCGTGCCATAGCTCACCGCTCCCACCTGGGCGCCGAGCCGGGCCGCGACCGGGTCGTCGGCGCAGACGACCCTCGGCCCGGGCGCCTCGGTCAGGAAGGTCTCGAAGGCCCCCACCAGGGCCTCGAACGACCCGTAGTGCTCGATGTGATCGGGCTCGACGTTGGTGACGAGGGCCACCTCGGGTGTGATCTCCAGGAACGTGCCGTCGCTCTCGTCGGCTTCGACAGCAAGCCACTCACCCTCGTCCCACACGGCCCCGGTGCCGATCTCGTTGAGCTCGCCACCGACGATGAACGACGGCCGCAGCCCGGCCTCGACCAGCACCAACGCGAGCATCGAGCAGCAGGTCGTCTTGCCGTGTGTCCCCGCCACCGCGACCGTGCGCTTGGTCTCGACGACGGCGGCCAGGATCTGGGCCCGGCTCAGCACGGGTATGCCGCGCTCACGGGCTGCGACCACCTCCGGGTTCGAGCTCGGCACGGCGCTCGAGACGGCGACGACGTCGGGGCTTCCCAGGTTCTCGGCCCGGTGACCGACCGACACGTGGGCCCCGCCGGCGCCGAGACGCTCGAGGGTGAGCGACGCCCTGAGGTCGCTGCCGGTCACGGTATGGCCCATCGCCGACAGGACGGTGGCGATGGCGCTCATGCCGGCCCCGCCGATCCCGACCAGGTGGATGCGCCGCGGCGCGTGCAGATCGAACGGCACGCCGTCGGTCACCGACGGCCGTCTTTTGCGACGGGCCGGGCGTGCTCCTCGACGAGGGTGGCGACCTCCTCGGCCGCGCGGGGACGTCCCACCTGTCGCGCCCGCCGGCTCATCGCCGCCAAGCGATCCCGATCGGTCAGGAGCCCGTCGATCTCGGCCGCCAACCGGATCGCGGTGCAGTCGTCGTCGGCCAGGCTCACGGCGGCTCCCGCCTCGGCCACCCACCGGGCGTTGGCCGTCTGGTGATCACCGGGAGCGCCGGGCAGGGGCACCAGGATCGCGGGCAGCCCAACCACGGTCAGCTCGGCCACCGACGTGGCCCCCGCCCGGCAGACGGCAAGGTCGGCGGCGGCGTACAGCGTGGGCATGCGGTCCTCGTACGGCACCGGCCGATAGAGCGCCGGGTCGAGCGCCAGCGCCGCCGCCCTCGCCGACAGCTCCGGCCAGTCGCGATTTCCCACGATGTGGTACACGGTCACGTCCTCGCGGGCGGCCCACGACCCCGCCAGGTGCAAGGTGGACTCGTTGATCCGCAGCGCGCCCAGCGAACCGCCGAACACGGCGACCACCAGGCGGTCGGCCGGCAGGCCCAGCTCGGTCCGGGCGGCCTGACGTCCCGCCGACGAGCGGTCGACGGCGAGCACCTCGGGCCGCACCGGGTTGCCGGTCACCACGGCTCGCGGCAACGACGTGCCCTCGAAGGCCACGGCGGAGGCGGCCGCGAACCTGCCCGCCAGGCGGTTGGCGGCGCCTGGCACGGCGTTCGCCTCGGCCACGATGAGTGGGATTCGCAGCGCTACTGCAGCCAGGGCCGACGGCAGGCCGGCGTAGCCGCCGACCGAGAGCACGACGGCAGGGCGGCGTCTGGCCACCAGGCCGAGGGATCGGGCAACGGCCGCGGCGAGGCCGGGAACGGCTTCCAGGTTGGCGCGGCTGAGACGGCGCTGGATGCCGCGGCCCGGCAGCAGGGTGACCTCGAACCCGGCCGCGGGGACGAGACGAGCTTCGATGCCGCGTCGAGATCCGACGTAGTGGATCGATCCCGCCGGGTGGCCGCGTTCGACCAGGGCCCGGCCGACTGCCAGGGCAGGTAGGACATGCCCCGCAGTCCCGCCGCCCGCTATCACGGCGAAGGTCGGGGTGGCGACGTCCCCGACGGGCGGAGGGGAAGGGTCGGTGGCCACGGGATCGAGGGTCACTTGACGACGCGCATCGGCGGGGCACCCGGGCGATCCACGCCATTCGAAAGGGGGCGCTCTCGAGCCGCCACGCTCAACAGCAGGCCGGTCGCGGCCATGACGATCACCAGCGACGAGCCGCCGAAGGAGACGAACGGCAACGGCAGGCCGGTCACCGGCAGTATCCCGATCACGGCACCGATATTGATGAACGCCTGGCTCACGATCCAACACGTGATGCCGATGGCGAGGAAGCGACCGAAGCGGTCTGGTGCCCGGGCCGCGGTACGGATCCCCAGAAAGGCCAGCGCCCCGAAGAGGCCGACCACGAGGAGGCTCCCGATGAGGCCGAGCTCCTCGCCGATGATGGCGAAGATGAAGTCGGTGTGCGCATTGGGAAGAAATCCCCACTTGGCCCGGCTGGCGCCCAGTCCCACGCCCCAGAGGTGGCCCGAGCCCAGGCCCACGAGCGACTGCACGACCTGGTAGCCCTGGTCGGACCGGTGCGCCCACGGGTCGAGGAACGACAGGAGGCGGGCGCGCCGGTAGGGCTCGGCGATGCTCAGGAGGAACGCGCCGGCCGCGCTGGCCGTGAACAGGGCCGCGAGCGTTCGGACCCGTGTGCCGGCGGCGAACAGCAGGCCGAAGGCGATGCTCGCCAGCACCAACGTGGTCCCCATGTCGGGCTGTTTCATCACGAGCAGACCGGCGACGAAGAACACGAGAATCAGGGGACGGACGGCCATCGCCCACTGCCGGGTCCGCCCGGCGCGACGAGCGAGCAGATCGGCTCCGAACAGCACCAGGGCCAGCTTCATGAGCTCCGACGGTTGGATCCGGAACGAGCCTGTCCCGACCCAGCGGCTCGACCCGTCGACGAGCACCCCCACTCCCGGCACCAGGACCAGGACGAGCAGCACGAGGGCCAGGCCGACCAGGGGCCCGCTGAACCGCCTCCAGAAGCGGTAGTCGACCCTGGCGCACACCACCAGCACCGCGGTACCCACGGCTACCCACAGGACCTGGCGCTCGAAGTAGACCCAAGGCGACCCGTACTGGCGTATCGCCTGCACCGACGATGACGACAGCACCATCACCAGGCCCATGACGGTGAGCACGCTGACAATGGCCACCAGGCCGACGAACGTCCCCGAGCGCCTCATCCGAGCCTCGCTCGAGTGCGGCACGCCGGCGGTGCCTTCGGGCCGGCCTCCCGGGCCGGCGGTGCCTACCGGCCGGCCTCCCGGGCGAGCCAGGCTCCGCGTGGGCGTGCTCACCCGGCGTCTCCAGCGTGGATCCGCACCGCCCGGGCGAAATCGTCACCGCGCTGGCCGTAGGACCGGTACCAGTCGAACGAGGCGCAGCCGGGCGAGAGCAGCACCGAATCTCCCGGGCGGGCGAGCTCGCTGGCGAGACGCACCGCTTCGTCCATCGACGTCGCCTTCAGGACCGGCGACGCTCCCGCGAAGGCCGCCTCGACCTCGGGAACCGCCTCGCCGATGGCGACGACGGCGCGCACCCGTTCGGCGCCGTCGCGCAGCGAGTCCAGCCGCAGCCCCTTGTTCCGTCCACCGGCGATCAGCACCACCGAGTCGAGCCCCGACAGGGCGGCGAGGACGGCGGCCGGGGTCGTGGCCTTGGAATCGTCGAGATAGCGCACCCCTCCAGACTCCCCCACCAGCTGGAGCCGGTGGGGGAGGCCCGCGAAGGTGCGCAGCGCAGCCCGGCACCCGTCGAGGGTTGCGCCCGCCGCCAGTGCCCCGGCGCATGCGGCGAGGCCGTTGACCAGATCGTGCGGGAAGGACCTCGGCAGCTCCTCGGTCCCGACGATGCGCTCGCCGGTCGGTGAGACGAGGTCTCCGCCTTCGATGCGGTAGCTCCCCTCGGCCCTGCCGAACGTGATCACCGGAACCGGCGCGGACGCAGCGGCAGCCATCACCGCCGGGTCCTCGGCGTTGGCCACGGCGACGTCGCCATCCCGCTGGTTGGCCCAGACCCGGGACTTGGACTGGACGTAGTGAGCGACGGACGGGTGCCAATCGAGGTGGTTCTCGGCCACGTTGAGCCACACCGCCACCCTCGGACGAAACCGCTCCGTGAAGGCGAGCTGGAACGACGACACCTCGACCACGAGCACCTCGGCGTCACCGTCCACCGCCTCGGCGAGGGGGACGCCGATGTTGCCCGCCGTCACCGCCCGCACCCCCGACTCGACGAGCATGCGGCTCACCAACGTGGTCACCGTCGTCTTGCCGTTGGTCCCCGTCACCGCGACCAACGGAGCTCGCGCCCAGCCGGCCGCCAGCTCCACTTCGCTCACCACGTGGGCTCGGTCACCGAGACCGAACACCGGATGATCGGCGGGGACACCGGGGCTCACGACCACCAGCGCGGCATCTGCGGCCAGCTCGGTGATCGTCTCCGCCGACGGCGCCTCGACGAGCGCGATGTCGAGGCTGGCGGCCCGCTTGCGCACGGCCTCGTCGGGATGATCGTCGACCGCGACCACGCGCGTGCCGTCTCTCGTCAGCCGCCTGGCCACGGCCTCGCCGGTGACGGCGAGTCCCACCACCAGCACACCGGGGCGGGGCTCGGGGTCCGGTGACCCCCCTGGATCCGTCATCAGCTGACCAACCCGAGCGACAGGAAGTCGGCATAGAAGAGCCCCAGGGCCAGCGCCGTGCACACCCCGGCGAGGATCCAGAACCGCACTATGACCGTCGTCTCGGGCCAGCCCAACAGCTCGAAGTGGTGGTGCAGCGGTGCCATGCGGAAGACGCGGCGGTGGAACAACCGGTAGCTCGCCACCTGGATGATCACCGACAGCGTCACGATCACAAACAGGCCCGCGATCACCGGAAGGAGCAGCACCAGGTTCATCTGCAGGCACAAGCCGGCCAGGCCGGCTCCGATGGCCAGCGACCCGGTGTCTCCCATGAAGATGCGCGCCGGCGCCGCGTTCCACCATAAGAAGCCGGCACATGCTCCGGTCAACGCCATCGCCGCCAGGGCCAGGTCGAGGCCCTGGGGCACGTGATAGATGAACGTATGGCGGAACTGCCAGTAACCGATCACGGCAAGCGTCGCGAACGCAAAGACCGCCGAGCCGGCGGCCAGCCCGTCCAGACCATCGGTGAGGTTGACGGCGTTGGCCGACCCGATCAGCAGCAGCACGGCCAGCACGGCCCAGCCGACGCTTCCGAGGGCGAGCCCCGGAGAGCTCGACCGGGTGAACGAGAGGTTGGTGCTGACGCCGCTCCAGCGGAGGGCGACCACGGCGAAGGCCACGGCCACGGCGAGTTGCGCGACGATCTTGGTCCGTTTGTTGAGCCCGAGGCTGCGGTGGCGGCTCACCTTGATCCAGTCGTCGGCCAGGCCGACCGCAGCCCCTCCCCCGAGGGCCAGCATCACCACCAACCCCGACACCGAGAAGACGGTCCCGATGCGGGCATGGCCCACGACGTAGCCGGCGAACACGGCCACGACGATGGCGATACCCCCCATGGTCGGGGTCCCCGCCTTTGTGACGTGGCCGAGGGGACCGTCGTCGCGGATCTGCTGGCCGATGCCCCTGCGGGCCAGCGAGCGGATCAACAGCGGGGTCCCGAGACCGGCGACGAGCAGGGCGGTGGCCCCGGCCACCAGGAGCGAGATCACCGCCGAGCCCCGGCCCTGTCCTCGATGGCGGACCTCGTGACGACACGGTCGTCGAAATCGAGCGTGCGCCCGCCGATTCGCTGCCCGGTCTCGTGACCCTTGCCGGCGACCACCACCACATCGCCGGGCCGGGCCGACGACACGGCGATGGCGATGGCGGCGGCCCGGTCCGACTCGACCGCCAGGCGATCGGCGCGGTCGACCCCGGACCGGACCTCGCCGATGATGGCCATGGGATCCTCGCTGCGAGGGTTGTCGGACGTGAGCACGGCCAGGTCCGCCAGGTTGGTGGCGATCCGTCCCATCTCGGGCCGCTTGAGTCGGTCGCGATCGCCGCCGCAACCGAACACCACGACCACCCGCCCGTCGGGCTCGGCGGCGTGGCGGGCGGCCGTCAGCACCTCCTCGAGCGCACTCGGGGTATGGGCGTAGTCGACCACGGCCCTGAAGGACTGCCCCGCCTCCACCATCTCGAAACGACCGGGAACGCCCCGCAGCGCCGATAGCCCCTCGCCCACCACGCCGGGATCGATGCCCAGCTGGCGGGCCGCAGCGGCGGCGGCCAGGGCGTTGGCAACGTTGAACCTCCCGCTGAGGTTGAGGGTTACTGCGCTCCCCTCCCAGCGGAAGGAGCTTCGGGCAGGTCCCAGCTCGAGGCCAGCGGCGTCGTCCAGGGAGAAGGACCGGAGCTCGATGGGGGCCGACTCGAGGAGGCGTCGACCCCAGGGGTCGTCAGCGTTGACGACTCCCGTGTCGGTGCGCGCTGGTGTGAACAGCAGCGATTTGGCCGAGAAGTACGCGTCCATGGTGCGGTGGTAGTCGAGGTGGTCCTGACTCAGGTTTGTGAAGATGGACACGACGAAGCGGATGGCATCGACACGACGCTGGATCAAGGCGTGAGAGGAGACCTCCATGGCCACGGCCGCGTGCCCCGAGTCCCGGTAGGACGCGAGGCTACGTTGCACCGACGGCGCGTCGGGAGTCGTGAGCCCACCGTCGAGTGTTCCCATCACCGCGGTCGGCCAACCGTTCGCCTCGAAGATCGCGCTGAGGAGATGGGTGACCGTGGTCTTGCCGTTGGTGCCGGTGACACCGACGACGCGGAGGCTCTCCGCAGGGTGGCCGTGGTAGGCCGCCGCCACCTGGGCCATCGCCGCCCGCGCCTGCCCCTGGCCCACACGGATCTGCACGACGTCGAGTGGGAGAAGACGCTCACACAGCAGCGCTGACGCGCCCGCCGCCACGGCGTCGGGCGCGAAGTCGTGGCCGTCGAATCGGTTGCCCGGGATGCAGCAGTACAGCGCCCCGGGAACCACCTCGGCCGCGTTGAAGGCGATGGCGCGCACGTCGACGCGAGCTGGGTCCCCTCGGGTCTCCAGCACGTCGACCTGCCCGAGCAGTCGATCGAGTCGCACGGGCCCGACGGTTCCCTACCTGACTACTGCGCGTGTCTGGTCGTACTTGACCCAGGGAGCGTAGTGGGCGGGCTCGTCGGGGGCGTGCTGGTGCCTCCCGGTGACGGCGCCGGGGTGGCCGGCCGTGCGGCCGCCGGAGGCGCCGGGGGAGCCGCTGGCGGGACCCCGAGCCGGCGCAGCTCGTACTGGGCAATCTGGGCGAAGACCGGGGCGGCCACGGTGCCGCCGAAGATCGGCGTGGGCTGGTCCAGCACCACGATGGCCGTGAGGGCGGGGTGCTGGGCGGGTACGAAGCCCACGAAGGTCGCCATGTAGGCGCCGGGCTGATAGCCCGGCCCGTTGACGTTGGGCTTCTGTGCGGTGCCGGTCTTGCCGGCGACCGAGTAGCCGCTGAGGGCTGCCGTCGTCCCCGTCCCGGACTGCACGACCTGTTGCAGCATCGTCGTCAGCTGCCGGGCCGTGCCCTGGGAGATGATGCGGTGCGGCGGCTGCGCCGCCACCGCGTGTTGGGTACCGTCCGAGCCGATGGTCGCCCGGACCAAGCGGGGCGGCACGAAGGACCCGCCGTTGGCCACCGCGTTGTAGGCATCGAGCATCTGCACCGCCGTGACCGCCTCGCCCTGCCCGATCGGCACGGTCGCGGCGTCGGTACCCGACTCGTGCGCGGGGTCCAGCAGCAGGCCCGCCGACTCACCGGGAAAGCCGAGCCCCGTCCGCTTGCCCAGGCCGAAGTCCCGGAGGTACGAAGCGAGCTGGTCCTTGCCCAGCTGCTGGGCGATGCCGATGGTACCCACGTTCGACGACTGCGCCAGGATGTCCGAGACCGACATCGACTGTGTCGGATGGCTCTCGGCGTCGTGGAACGTCGAGCCCGCCACCCGCACCGAGTCGGGCACCGAGAAGCGCTGGTCCGGGGTCACGACGTGGTTCTGGAGGGCCCCGCCGATCGTGACGACCTTGGTGACCGAGCCCGGCTCGTAGACGTTCGTGAGCGCGGTGTTGGTCGGCGCCTGCACCGGGGGCGCGCCGTTGGCGCCGGCCGCCATGTTGGCCATGGCGAGGATGTCACCACTTCGCGAGTCCATGAGCACGGCCACCCCGCCCCGCGCGTTGGACGTCACGATCTCGTTGCTGAGGGCCTGCTCGGCGTCGAACTGGAGCGAGCGGTCGATCGTCAGCACCTCGCCCTGGCCAGGCTGGGCCGACTGCACGACGCGCCCGCCGGGGAGCTGCCTGCCGTTGGGGTCCCGCTCGACGACGGTGGTGCCAGGGTGGCCCGCCAGCTGCCCGTCCTTCTGGTACTCGACGCCGCCCAGGCCGTGCCCGTCGGTCCCGACCTGACCGATCACCGATCCGGCCAGGTCACCCTGGGGCAGGAAGCGCTTGGGCTCGGGGAGGTACGTGAGCCCGGGGAGGCGCAGGGCCTTGACCCGGGAGGCGACGTTGTCATCGACCGCTCGCGCCAGGTAGACGAAGCCCGCGTTCTGGCTCAGCTTCTGCTGGAGAGCTGTGGGGTCCGACCCGAGGATGGGTGCCAGGGCCGCCGCCTCGGCTCTCGGGTCGGCGACCTGGTGGGGATCGGCGACGATGGTCGTCTGGAGGACGGACATCGCCAGCGGCTCGCCGTTGCGGTCGACGACCGAGCCCCGCAGCGCGGGCACGGTCACGGTGTGCAGGAGCTGGGCCTGGCCCACGGCCGCGTACCGACCCGCCGACAAGCCCTGGACGTACATGAGGCGGGCCACGACGGCCACGACGACGACGGCCATCACCAGGAACATCACCGCCAGGCGACGGCCCTGCGTCGCTGTTCGCCGTCTCGGCGGGCGGGTCAGGCGGATGGACCGGATCTGGGGGCCGGCGCCGTTTGTCGGCGCGGACCGTCGGGGTTCGCCGTTCGACTGGGTCGGTCTGCCGGTGCGCCCCTTCCTGGCGGCGCGTCGTTCCCTTGGACTGGCGTCTCGCGCGGTGGGACCCGGGCTCACCGGTGCGCGGAGCCCGGGACCGAGGACGGAGTGGTGGGCGCTGGCGGTGCTGGTGTGCCGTTCGGTGCCGGCGGTGCGGGGCCGGTGGCGGGAGGCGAGGGGCTGGTGGCGGGAGGCGAGGGGGGCGCAAGCGGCGGCGGGATAGCCCCGCCGCCGGTGGTCTGCACCGTCCCTCCGTTCCCAGAGAGGTAGGTCAGCTTCGAGGGCACCACCATGCCCAGGCGCTGCTCAGCCTGGGCGACGATGCGAGCCGGCGACTGGAGCTGGGCCACCTGCAGCTGGAGCTGGCCGCGGTGGTCCAGGGCAGCGTTCCGCTGGGCATCGAGCCGGTCGAGCCGCAGCTGGTCCTGGGCGATCATGACGTTGACGGCGACGACGCCGAGCAGCGAGCCGGCCACGAGGGAGGCCGCGACCGTCAGGGTGAGCCGGGCCCGGCGACGACGGGTCCGGCGCTCGATGTGCTCGGCCGGAAGGACGCGCAGGGGCGTTCGGGCCGGGCGCGGGTGCGGCGCCGGCGCTCCACCCAGGCCGGCCTCCCGGGCCGGCGCTCCACCCAGGCCGGCCTCCCGGGCCGGCCGTGGCAGCGTGATGACGCTGTCGACCTGACGTTCGGCGTCGTCCCACTGGTCGGCGGACGCCAGCCTGGGCCCCTGGGTAACCGTCACGAACGCGACCGGCTGTCGTCGAGACGCTCGAGGGCCCTGAGACGGGCGCTGCCAGCCCGGGGGTTGGCCTCGACCTCCGCCGGGGTGGGTCGTCGAGCCCGACGCCCGACCAGGCGGCCACGAGGGCGGGCGCCACAGACACAGGGAAGCCCCGGTGGGCAGGTGCAGCCGCCGGTGACAGCCTCGACGAAGCGGCGTTTGACCAGTCGGTCCTCGCCCGAGTGGTACGAGAGCACGAGACAGCGCCCGTCGGGCACGAGCAGATCGATGGCCACGTCGAGGGCCCGGTCCAGCACGTCGAGCTCGGCATTCACCTCGATGCGCACGGCCTGGAAGACCCGCTTGGCTGGGTGACCGCCGCGGCGGCGGGCCGGCGCGGGAATGGCGTCTCTCGCCACATCGGCAAGCTGCCCAGTCGTCTCCAACGGGCGAGCCGCCACGATGGCGGCCGCGATGCGACGGGCGAACCGGCCCTCGCCGTTGGCGGCCAACAGCCGGGCCAGCTCTATCTCGGGAAGGTCGTTCACGACGTCGGCCGCGGTGCGCGCCTGGCCGGGATCCATGCGCATGTCCAGCGGCGCGTCGTGACGGTACGAGAATCCTCGGGTCGCGTCGTCGAGCTGGGTCGAGCTCACACCGAGGTCGAAGAGCACGCCGGACATCGGTCCCAGGCCGACCTCCTCCACGACCTCAGCCAGCCGGTCGAACCGAGCCCGACGGACGACGGCACGATCGCCGTACGGGGCCAGCGCGTCGGACGCCGCGGACACGGCCGCGGGATCTCGATCGATCCCCAGCACGGTGAGCTGGGGGTGGGCGTCCAGGATCGCCTGAGCGTGACCACCCCCACCCACCGTGGCGTCGACGATGACGCCGGAGGGGACCGGGGCGAGCAACGAGACCACCTCGCCGGTCATGGCGGGTCGATGGTCGAACGCCCGGCTCATCTGCAGCCCCTCGACCGGCAGGATGCCGTCGGGTTGTCTCCCCAATCGACCGGGATGGAAGTGGGCGGAGTAGGGGTCTTCCACCTCGCCGATCGAGGGGCTGCACATGAGCCAGGAACTGGTGTCGGGTGCTGTGTCGTGTGGTGTGATCTCCGTTTCCTCTTGTCGTGAGCCGTGTCGTGCCGCCGAGATCATCCGGAGGCCGGCTCGCCTGCTCCCTCTGTGAGGCGTCGTTCCATCGGCTTCACTCGCTGGTCCCAGACGCCCGGGTGCCAGAGCTCGACCCGGTCGATGGCGCCGTGCACCAGCACGTCGCCGTCCAGTCCGGCGAAGTCCCGCAGGTGCGACGGAATGGCCATCCGGCCCTGCCGGTCGATCTCCACCTCGTGCGAGCCGGAGGCCCACACCCGGGCCAGGTTGCGCTGACCGGGATCCTCGCTGGCGCTCTGTTGCATGTCGGTCATCTGCTTCTCGAACTCCTCTGGGGTCCACAGGGCCAGGCAGCCGTCGTGGTACTGGCTCAGGTAGCCGCCGTGCTCGAAGTGCACCCGAAATTTGGCCGGAAGGATCACTCGCCCCTTGGCGTCGAGGCCGTGCTCGAACCTGCCGAAGAACCTGGCCATTGGTGATCGCTCCCACGATGCTCCCCAAACCTCTAGGGACCCTCCCTTTCACTCCACTACGTGCCACCGTACGCCCCGTCCCTCCCTTCGTCAACCACCACGGCACCATCGGCTCGGCAATCCCCTGGGCCCGCGCTCCCAGGCCGACGCCAAAGCGAGTCCACCCTGACGCGCCAGGCGCGACGACTGGTGGATGCAAGGGCGCAGAGAGGCCAGAGAAGGCTGCGAGGTCGCTCGTGGAGTGCCGAGCCAGCCGTTCCTGTCGCGTTCAGTTGCGGTGGAACACACCAACTCCCGCCGCGGCGCGGGTGGCGCGAAGTGGAGGGCTCCCGCTCAGGACGGCAGGTGCGAGACGAGGCCGCGCTCGATGTCGTCGACGCCCACTCCGGGCCCGAGACCGGCCGCGGCGGCAGCGAGCGCGACCGCACCCTCCGCCCGCTCCGACTCGGCGAGGTCGAGCACCTCGAGCAGCCGGCGCGCGTCCCACCGCACCAGCGCCGCGCATTGGAACAGGGCGCCGGCGCGAGTCCGGCGTTGCGCCATCCCGACGATCTTGTGACCCCGCACGGTGACCTCGCCGGCGCCGGTCCCGGCGAAGCACACCTTCGCCGACCATGCGGTCGCGACCGGCGGGCCCCGATGAACATCCGCGCCGGCCACGCCGAGCGACAGCAGGGCATCGGCCCATGCCTGCCCCAACCACCAGAAGGCCCGCCCGACGTCGGGCGCCCACAGCGGGTCGTCGCGGGAGACGTAGACCTCGATCCAGGCCTGGGCGCCGGGTTCGACGAGCACTGCCCCTCCCCCGCTGCGGCGGCGGACGATTTCCAGCCCGGAGGAAGCGGCGCGCGCACGATCGACATCACGACCGGGTTGGGTGCTGCCGAGCACCAGAGCGGGGCGGCTCACCCGACAGAGCGTCACGACGCGCGGCGCAGGCACCGGGTCCCGGTGGTGCAGCTCGCCGGCGCTGCCGGTGAGCTCAGCGACGCTCCACGGCGGCGGTGGCCCCGCCGGCGGGCACGAGCGAGGGGACGACGCTATGCCGACGCCGACAGGGAGGCCGTCCCGAGATACGGCTCCCAGTCGGGGCGCAACCCGCCCGTCGCGACGAGGAACCACACGCGCTCGCGGGGCTGCGACGGCGCCCGACGGAGGGTCAGGCCGACCTCGTGGACGAAGCGGTCCTCCTTGCGGGTGTTGCACCGCCGGCAGGCGGCGACCACGTTGTCCCAGGTATGGGTACCGCCCCGGCTACGGGGCACGACGTGGTCGATGTTCTCTGCCGCCGACCCGCAGTACTGGCAGCGGTGCCCATCGCGGGCGAACACGGCCCGCCGGTTGAGGGCGACGCGGCTCTGGTACGGCACCCGCACATAGCGGGCCAGGCGCACCACCGAGGGCTCCGGGAAGGCGACGCGCGCCGCCCGGAAGTGACGCTCGGTGGAGTGGATCAGCTCGGCCTTCTCGTCGAGCAGCAGCATCAGGGCACGCCGCGACGGAACGATCGACAGCGGCTCGAAGGTGGCGTTGAGCACCAGCGCCCGCGTCACCGCCACCAGCCCGCCGGCTAGGCCACCGCGCCCCGGCCTCGGGTGCCGTCATCGGCACCCCGGGCTGGGGCCCATGGTGGTGGTGGCAAGGGCATCGCTGCGAGAGGCTAGCGCGCCGAGCGCCTCGCTTCGCGGCACCAGGCCAGGTACTCGACGACATCGCCCCCCGCCAGCTCGGCCCCAGGGTCGCCGTACGCCGTCTCGAGCCGGAACCGGAGGTAGCTCGGATCGGGCCGAGGCAGGGGCGGCCAGCGTCTCCACCAGCCCGGACTGGCGAGCACGGCCGCCTGGATCAGCGCCGTCGTCCAGAGTCTCGGCCGCCGCAGGACGACCAGGAGGAGGCCCAGCCCAGGACCGGGCCCCGGCATCATGAGGCCGCGGCGGCGCCGAAGGCGGGGAGGCGACCCAGGCCCCGCCACCCGACGGCGCCTGCACCCACCAGCGGTCCGGCCGCTCCGAGACCGGCGGGAACGATCCGCGTCCCCACGGAGAAGTCGAGCCGCGCCAGCGCGTCGAGCTCGGCCTGAGCCGCGGCGAAGAACGGGGCACCGAACCCGAGGGAGACCGAACCGGCCACCACGACCAGCTCGAGGTCGAGGAGGTTGACCACCGAGGCCACGGCCCGGCCCACCAGGGTGCCGCTGCGGACAACCACGTCGGGCCCCGCAAGGCGCGGAGAACGACCCGTCACGGCCGCGATGGCGGTCCCCGAGGCCTCGGCCTCCAGACAGCCCCGTCCCCCGCACGCGCACCTTCGGCCACCGGGCGTCACGACCACATGACCGATGTGACCGGCGTTGCCGGTGGCACCCTCGAGCAGCCGTCCGTCCAGCACGATCCCGCCGCCCACTCCGGTCGAGACCACCATGGCGAGGAAGTTGGCCCGCCCCACCGCAGCCCCCGCCCAGCCTTCACCGAGAGCCAGGGCCTTGGCGTCGTTGTCGACGAAGGTGGGCAGGGCACAGGCCTCGGCCAGACGGCGCCGCAACGGAAACCGGCGCCAGGCGGGGATGTTGAGCGGCGAGACCGTCTCGCCGCCGCTGCTCATCGGACCCCCGCAGCCGACGCCGCAGACCACGGGGCGTCGGCAGCCGCCGGTGGCCGCGACCCGGTCGACGAGGCTCGCCGTGGCCGCGAACAGCTCCTCGGGGTCCTCGACGGTCGGCGTGGCGACGACCTCCCCGGCCAGGACCTGTGCGTCGGTCCCGACCAGCCCGGCCGCCAGCTTGGTGCCGCCGATGTCGACCGCCAGGCACAGCTCCACCGGCCCACGCTAACCGTCGATCCCGCTCACGAGCAGGCCTCGCCCGTTAGTAGGCTCGTCGTGCGATGACACGGCGCGGGAGGGGCTAGGGCGTGGCGACGGAGCGGACCGCGACGCGCCAGGCGTTCGACTTCATCAGTTGCTTCGAAGGCATCGTCGACAACGTCGAGCGGGTCATCCAGGGCAAAGACGATGCGGTGCGTCTGGCCCTCGTCTGCCTCGTGGCCGAGGGCCATCTACTCATCGAGGACGTTCCCGGGGTCGGCAAGACGAGCCTGGCCAAGGCCCTCGCCGCCTCGCTCGACCTCCAGTGGCAGCGGATCCAGTTCACGCCCGACCTCCTGCCCTCCGATGTCACTGGAGTCAACGTGTACAACCGGGCCAACGGCACCTTCGACTTCCGTCCTGGTGGGGTCTTCGCCAACATCGTGCTGGGCGACGAGATCAATCGGGCCTCCCCGAAGACGCAATCGGCCCTGCTCGAGGCCATGGAAGAGCACCAGGTGACGGTGGATGCCAACACCTACCGGTTGCCGGCGCCGTTCATGGTGATCGCCACCCAGAATCCGATCGAGCACGAGGGCACCTATCCCTTACCCGAGAGCCAGGTCGACCGCTTCCTGATGCGAGCCCACATGGGCTACCCGGGCCGCCACGCCGAGATCACCATGCTCGACGCCCACGGCTCGGGGGACCTCATCGGGCAGCTCCACGCAGTGGCCGACGAGAGCGACGTGTCCGACATGGTCGCCCAGGCCCGCTCGGTCTTCGTCGCACCCGCCCTCAAGGGCTACATCGTCGACCTCGCCGGCGCCACCCGCTCCCACCCGAGCCTCGCGCTGGGCATGTCGCCCCGAGCCGCCCTCGCCCTGCAGCGGGCGGCTCGGGCGTGGGCGGCGGCCCAGGGGCGGGACTACATCACGCCCGACGACGTGAAGTCGATGGCCCGACCGGTGCTGAGCCACCGTCTGGCGCTCGCTCCCGACGCGTCGGTAGGCGGTCTCGGCCCCGACGACGCCCTCGATGAGATCCTGGCCTCGGTCCCCGTGCCTACCGGCCGGGCGGCCCAGGGCTAGATAGAGGGCCCGAACGAGGTGCCCACACGCCGAGGCTGGCTGCTCGCAGTCGCCTCCGTCGCCTCGATGCTCGCCGGTCGCTTGGTGGGCATGGTCGAGCTCTACGTGCTGGGAGCAGCGGGCCTCACGCTGGTCATCGGCTCAGTGATCTACGTCCGAGTGCTGCGCTGCCAGCTCGAGGTGGCGCGCACGCTCCACCCCGCGCACGTCACCGCCGGAGGCACCAGCCTCGTCCAGCTCGCCGTTCGCAACGTCGCCTGGCGGCGCTCACCCACCCTGGTGGCCTCGGATCCCTTCGACGGCGGCAAGCGGGTGGCCCGCTTCCTCGTGCCGCCGCTCGGCCCGAGCGACTCGGGCCGCGCCGCCTACCGGGTGCCCACCGAGCAGCGGGGGGTCTTCGGGCTCGGCCCCTTGGCGCTGCAGCTGGGCGATCCGTTTCGCCTGGCGTCACTGTGGCTGATGGGAGCGCCCGCGACCCGCCTGGTCGTGTACCCGAGGATCGACAAGATCCCCCCACCACCGCACACCCAGGGTGACGACCCGCGCGCCGGCGCCGACCACCGCTCCTTCCTCAGCCGCCGGGGCGAGGACTTCTACGCCCTGCGGGCCTACCAGGTCGGCGACGACCTCCGCCGCGTCCACTGGCCGTCGACCGCCCGTCTCGACGACCTCATGATCCGCCAGGAAGAAATGCCGTGGCAGGGCCGGGCGAGCGTCCTGCTCGACCTGCGCAAGCCGGTGCACACGCCCGAGTCCCTCGAAGTAGCCGTCTCGGCCGCGGCCAGCGTGGTGAGCTCGGTGTCGCCCAGCCACGCCCTCGTCCGCCTGTTGGCGACCGATGGCACCGACTCCGGCTTCGCCGCCGGCCGGGCCCACGTCGACGCGGTGCTCGAGCGGCTGGCCGAGGTCCGGATGACGTCGTCGGGGAGTCTGGTGAACGAGCTGGGCGTCCTCGGCCGCGCTGCGGGAGGAGGAGTGCTCGTGGTCGTGACGACGGCGCTCGCCACCGATACCGATCTCCAGCGCATCGGGAGGCTCCGCAGCACCTTCCCGACGGTGATGGTGGTCCTGGTCGACGAGACCGCCCAGGACACGGCGGTCACCCGCGGGGTGACGCGCCGGCCGGCCCCCGGCCCGATCATGCCCATCAGAGTGACTGCGGCGCGGCCGTTCGCCACGGCCTGGGCCGAGGCGCTCGGACGTGACCGGCCCTTAGCCGGGACGCTGGGCCGGCGACGGTGACCGCGCCGCGTCCGTCTGCCGCCCGCTCGCCGCGGCGCGCCTCACCGCCCACACCCGACACGATCCGCTCGTCGGCGATGGCGACGATTCCCACGACCGTGGCCCTCGCCATTCTCACCGTGGTCACCGCCGCGGGCATGGGCAGGCTGTTCAACAGCACCTCCTATCTCGGTCCGCTGGTGGGCGCCGCCGTGGCGGCCCACGCCCTGGCGTGGCTGTGGCGCCGGCTCGGCCTCGGCACCGTGGCCGCCCTGCTCCTGTCCGCCGCCGGCATCCTCCTGGTGACGACGTGGATCGCGCTTCCCCACACCACCGTGCTCGGCCTCCCCTCAGCCAGCACCTTCCATCAGGCCAGCTCGCAGCTCACACAGGCCCGCCAGCAGCTGCAGGAGCTCACCACCCCGGCGCCGGTGACGGCCGGGTTCCTCCTCGGCTCGGTGTTGATCGTGGGCATCATGGGCGTGCTGGCCGACTGGGCGGCATTTCGCCACCGCTCGACGCTCGAGGCCATCGTGCCGTCCCTCGCCCTGTTCATCTACACCGCCGCCCTGGGTACCTCGCGGGGACGCACGCTGGCCGTGGCGAGCTACCTAGCCGCCCTCATCGGCTTCGTCCTCGTCGCCGAGAGCAGCCGGCAGGCGTCCGCCATGCCCTGGCTCACGAGCCGGGCCGGGCGGGGTCTCACCCCGCTACTGCGCGGGGGCGCCACGCTCGGGGTCGTCGCCGTCGCCGCGGCCCTCGTCGTGGGTCCCAATCTGCCGGGCGCCCGCTCCGCCGCGGCCCTCGACCTCCACCACCTCACCCAACCGGGGCCCAGCCAGCGCACCACGATCAGCCCTCTGGTCGACATCCGGTCCCAGCTGTTGAAGCCGAGCGACGTCGAGCTGTTCACCGTCGCCTCGGCGACCCGCACCTACTGGCGCCTCACCTCGCTCGACACCTTCGACGGCGCCATCTGGTCGGCCAACCAGTCCTACCGGAGCGCGGGCATCGAGCTGCCGTCCTCGGCCGCCTCCGCCCCTCCCGGCGTGGCACCGGGAGTGAAGCAGGCCTTCAGCATCTCCAACCTCGCCAGCGTCTGGGCGCCGGCTGCCTATCGGCCGAGCCGCCTGATCGGTGTTCCCGGTGCCAGCTACAACCCGGAGTCGGGCAGCATCATCACCCCATCCGCCACCCCCGACGGTCTGACCTATCAGGTCACCTCGGACATTCCGCATCTCGACGGCGCCGAGCTGGCCCAGGACGGAGCAGCCCCGGCTGGGAGCGACGTGTCGCACTACCTCGCCCTTCCGAACGGGATTCCGGACTCCATCCGCCTGACCGCGGCGCAGATCGTGCGGGGCCAGACCTCCGACTACGGCAAGGCGCTCGCCCTGCAGAACTGGTTCCGCGACAACTTCCGGTACAGCCTGAGCGTTCCGCCCGGCCACGACGACAACGCCATGCTGCGCTTCCTCTCGGCGCGACAGGGGTACTGCGAGCAGTTCGCCGGCACCTACGCGGTGATGGCCCGGTCCCTCGGACTGCCGACGCGGGTTGCGGTCGGCTTCACGCCTGGACAGCTGGAGGCTGACGGCCTGTACCACGTGCGGGCCCTGAACGCCCACGCCTGGCCCGAGGTCCTCCTCGGCCGGTACGGGTGGGTCAGCTTCGAGCCGACACCCGGGCGGGGCGAGCCGGGCGCCGAGGCCTACACCGGGGTGGCGGCCGCCCAGACCGGCCCCGCCGACACCCCCGCTCAGAGCACCGCCGGAACGCCGGCCGCTCCCACGCCTCCGGCGCCGGCGCCAGCGGTCCCGGTGAAGCCCTCCCCCAATCTCGTGCATGCCGGTCCGACCGCCCACCATGGCGGCCACTTCCCGGTCGCCGGCGTCACCGCGGCGGCGATCGTGGTGGCCCTGGC
>DASXCO010000036.1 GCA_036491125.1 Acidimicrobiales bacterium
CCATCAACCGCAAGGACATTCCCTTCGACCTGTTGGCACCGTCCACGACGATCGCCACGCCGGGCGCGCCGGGCGCCCGCGTGCCGATCAACGTCTACATGGTGGGGATCACGGGGCTGGTGCCGGTGAGCAGAGGCGTGCGGGTCCCGGCCACCCTGCCCGAGGCGCTGAGCGCCCTCCTGGACGGGCCCACCGACACCGAGGTGGCCGACGGGCTGCGCACCGCCATCACCGTACAGACCTCGGTGTCGGCCGGCCCCGTGGGCCTCGGGGTGGGCACCGTGGACCTGGGCGGCGCGTTCGGACAGGTGGGGGGCGAGGAGCAGATCCTGGCCGTGGCCCAGCTTGTCTTCACCGCCACCTCAGTGCCCGGCGTCACCAAGGTGCAGTTCACCCTGGCCGGCCGGCCCGTCGAAGTGCCCGCCGGCGACGGCACTCTGACTCAGGGTCCGCTCGGGCGCTCCGACTTCCCGTCGCTGGGTCGCTGATCCGTCTCCCGGCCGTTCTGCCAGGCCAGACGGGGCGCGTCGGCCCACAGCCGCTCGAGGTCGTAGTACCGCCGGGCTTCCTCGAGGAAGACGTGCACCACCACGTCGCCGTAGTCGAGCAGGATCCAGCGGGCGTCGTCGAGGCCCTCCACCCGATGGGGACCCCCGGCGCCGGCCGCCTTGACCTGCTCCTCGACCTCGTCGGCGATGGTGCGGACCTGGCGAGGGTTGCCGCCGCTGGTGATGACGAAGGCGTCGGTGACCGACAGGAGCGGACCCATCTCCAGGACGACGGTCGACTCGCCCTTCTTGTCGGCCGCGGCGCGAGCGGCCACGACCGCCAATGACCGGGCCCGGTCGTCACCGACCCGTCCCCCGAGTCCGCTCGGCATCTCGATCGTGCTCACCTACCGCCAGCGTACAGACCGCGCTTGCGGATGAGGCGGACCGCGGGTTCCGGTACGAGAAAGTCCAGCGGGCGGCCGTCCACGGCACGGGCGCGCAGGTCGGTGCTGGAGATGTCGATGCCCGGGATCTCCACGCTGACCATCTCCCATCCCGTCAGCGGCTTGGTCGGCCGGACTCCGGGGCGGTTGACGACGACCAGCGTCACCCGGTCGCGCACAGCCTCCATCCGCTCCCAGCTGTCCAGGTCGTCGGCCACATCGGCCCCGATGACGAGGAACAGCTCGGCTTCGGGATGGCGTACGGCCAGCTCGTCCAGCGTGTCAGCTGTGTAGGAGAGCCCACCGCGCTGGACCTCCAGGGGGCTCGCCTCGATCCCGTCCACGCTGGTCACCGCCGCCTCGACCACGGCATAGCGGTCGGGGGCGGGCGTCACGGTGCGGGCGTGCTTCTGCCAGGGCTGGTTGGCGACAACGAGGAGCACCAGATCGAGGTCGAGGGCATGACGGGCGTTGACCGCAGCCACGAGATGGCCGACGTGGACGGGGTCGAACGTCCCCCCGAAGACGCCGAGCCGTTCTCTGGGCCGTTCTCTGGGCGGCGTCGCCGGCAAGACTAGGTGCCGGCCAACCTGGCCACGACCGGAGCGAAGGCGTCGATGTCGCCATCGTGGACGACCCAGTAGCTGAAGCCGTACTCCTCGCGCCGGCGCACGATCGTCTCGCAGATCTCGTCCACGGTGCCGACCAGCGCGATCGGGACCTCCAGGATCTCCTCGGTGCTCAGGCCGAACGCGGGGGCCATGGACTCCAGCAGCTCCCGGCCGTTCGGGACCACCTGGACGGCGAAGGACAGCATCTGCAGCTCGAGCTCGTCGAAGCGCTTCCCGGCCGCCTCCCGGACCCACGACACCCGCTGGCGATAATGGGCGGCCGTCGCCGTGGCCGCCACCTCGGGGCCGACGTACCCGGCGGCCAGGCTCGGATTGATCCCCACGATGTCGGCCTCCCTGGCCGCCAGGGCGAGCACCCGGGGGCTTCCCCCACCGATGACGATGGGCGGATGGGGGTTGGACCGTGGCGGGGGCGCACCCGTGGCGTCGGCGATCTGGTAGTGCTCGCCGGCCACGCTGACCTTGCCCTCGGACCAGACCCCCTTGATGATGGCGACCGCCTCCTGCAGCCGGTCCACCCGCCGCCCCGGACGGTCGTACGAAAGGCCGGCCTCGTCGTAGTCGCTGCGCATCCAGCCCGCCCCGATGCCGAACTCGGTGCGCCCCTCACTCACCAGGTCGAGGGTGGCCATCTCCTTGGCGAGAAACAGCGGGTGGCGGTAGTCGTTGCCGAACACCAGCGAGCCCACCCGGAGGCGCTCGGTGGCCTCGGCGGCCACGGTCAGGGCGACCAGGGGGCCCCACTGGTCACCCAGGTGGTCGGGGACGTACAGGGTCGAGTACCCGAGCTCCTCCACCCGACGGGCCAGGTCCCGCCAGGCCGGGCCGCTCGCCGCCCGGCTGGCCTGCACTCCAAAGCGGAAGGGATGCACGCCCGGGAGGCTAGTTCAGCCTGCTCAACGCTTTGCCAACGGGGCCGTCCTCGGTCAGTCTGGGGTGGTGACCCCCGTGCACTGGCACCCGCGGAGCTGGCGGGAGCGGCCCGCCGCCCAGCAGCCACCGTGGCCCGACGAGACCGAGGCGGACGGCGTCCTCAAGCACCTGTCCACGCTCCCGCCGCTGGTATTTGCGGGCGAGGCCCGGCGGCTCACCCAGGCCCTGGCCCAGGCGGCACGGGGCGAGGCCTTCGTGCTCCAGGCCGGCGACTGTGCCGAGTCGTTCGCCGACCTCAACGCCGACTCCATCCGCGACAAGCTCAAGATCATCCTCCAGATGGCGGTTGTCCTCACCTACGGCTCCGGTGTACCGGTGGTCAAGGTGGGCCGCATGGCCGGGCAGTTCGCCAAACCCCGCTCACTGCCGACCGAGGACGTGGACGGGGTGGAGCTCCCGTCCTTCCGGGGCCACATCGTGAACGACGAGGCGCCCAACCCCGAGGCGAGAGCAGCCGACCCCGGCCGCATGGTCGCCGCCTACCACCAGTCGGCGACCACGCTCAACCTCCTGCGGGCCTTCACCAAGGGCGGCTTCGCCGACCTCTCCCAGGTCCATACCTGGAACCAGCAGTTCGTGGCGTCCAGCGCCCAGGGCCGTCGCTACGAGGCCGTGGCCGGCGAGATCGACCGGGCCCTGCGGTTCATGCGGGCCTGCGGCATCGATCTCGAGGCGGAAGCCACCCTCCACCAGGTCGAGTTCTGGACCTGCCACGAGGCGCTGCTCCTCGGCTACGAAGAAGCCCTCACCCGGGAGGACTCGCTGACCGGGGACTGGTACGACTGCTCGGCCCACATGCTCTGGGTGGGCGACCGCACCCGGCAGCCCGACGGCGCTCACGTCGAGTTCTTGTCAGGGCTCCACAACCCGATCGGCGTCAAGATCGGCCCCAGCTCCACCGTTGGCGACGTCCTCGACGTGTGCGAGCGTCTCGACCCCGAGCGCCAGCCCGGCCGTCTCACCCTCATCACCCGCCTGGGTGCGGCCAACGTCGAGCGGACGCTGCCCCCGCTGCTGCAGGCGGTCGCCGAGGCTGGCCACCCCGTCGTGTGGGTCTGCGATCCCATGCACGGGAACACCTTCCTCAGCGACGGGGGCCGCAAGACCCGCCGCTTCGACGACGTTCTGGCCGAGATCCAGGGGTTCTTTGCCGCCCACCGGGCCCAGGGCACGTGGCCGGGCGGCGTCCATGTGGAGCTGACCGGCGACGACGTGACCGAATGCCTGGGCGGCGCCGAGGAGGTCCTGGAAGACCACCTCGACCTGCGCTACACAACCACTTGCGATCCCCGCCTGAACGCTCGCCAGTCCCTGGATCTCGCCTATCGGGTGGCCGAGCTGCTGCGGTCCTGAGCCCCAGCCAGGCCGTCCCGGCGAGGCAATTCGGGATCCCGGGCAGGAAATCCCGACCAGAGAACTAAACTTTCCCTCCAGTGTCCCTGGCTCCCGCCTACGAGCTGTCCAACCTCGACGCCCTGGAGGCCGAGGCCGTGTTCATCTTCCGTGAGGTGGCGGCCGAGCTGGAGCGCCCCGTGCTGCTGTTCAGCGGGGGCAAGGACTCGATCGTGCTCCTGCGTCTGGCCGAGAAGGCCTTTCGGCCCGGTCGCTTCCCCTTCCCCGTCATGCACGTCGACACGGGGCACAACTTCGACGAGGTCCTGGAGTTCCGCGACCGACGTATCGCCGAGCTGGGCGAACGCCTCTTGGTGGCTTCGGTGCAGGACTCGATCGATCAGGGACGGGTCGCCGAAGAGGAAGGACCGAGGGCGTCGCGCAACCGGGCCCAGACGGTCACGCTCCTCGACGCCATCGCCGAGGGGGGCTACGACGCCTGCTTCGGGGGAGCCCGGCGCGACGAGGAGAAGGCCAGGGCCAAGGAGCGTGTCTTCTCGGTCCGCGACGAGTTCGGACAGTGGGATCCCAAGAACCAGCGCCCCGAGCTGTGGTCGCTGTACAACTCGCGCATTCGCCAGGGCGAGCACATCCGGGTCTTCCCGCTGTCCAACTGGACCGAGCTCGACATCTGGCAGTACATCGAGCGCGAGCACCTCGAGGTGCCGCCGATCTACTTCGCCCACCGCCGGACGGTGTTCCCCCGCGATGGGATGCTGCTCGCCACCGGACCCTACGTCCAGCTCCTTCCGGGTGAGGAATCTTTCGAGGCGATGGTCCGCTACCGGACCGTGGGCGACATGACCTGCACCGGCGCCGTGGAGTCCACCGCCACCACGGTGGCCGACATCGTCACCGAGGTGGCCGCCACCAGGCTCACCGAGCGGGGTGCCACCAGGGCGGATGACCGCGTCTCCGAGGCGGCCATGGAGGATCGCAAGCGCGAGGGGTACTTCTGACATGCGTGCCGATCTCCTGCGCCTGACGACCGCAGGTTCCGTCGACGACGGCAAGAGCACCCTGATCGGACGCCTGCTGTACGACGCCAAGTCGCTGTTCGAGGATCAGATCGAGGCTGTCGAGCGCACGAGCACGCAGTGGGGCTTCGACTACGTCAACCTGGCCCTGCTGACCGACGGGCTGCGCGCCGAGCGGGAACAGGGCATCACGATCGACGTCGCCTACCGCTATTTCGCCACACCCCGGCGCAAGTTCATCATCGCCGACACTCCGGGGCATGTGCAGTACACCCGCAACATGGTCACGGGTGCCTCGACGGCCGAGCTGGCGCTCATTCTCGTCGACGCCCGCAAGGGCCTCACCGAGCAGAGCCGCCGCCACGCCGTCGTGGCCAACCTCCTGCGCATCCCGCACATGGTCGTGTGCATCAACAAGATGGACCTGGTCGACTGGGACCAGAAGGCGTTCGACACCATCAAGGACGACTTTCGCCGCTTCGCCAGTCGCTTCGACGTCACCGACATCGTGTTCATCCCCGCCTGTGCCCTTCACGGCGACAACGTCGTCGAGCGGTCGGCCAACATGGCCTGGTACCAGGGGACTCCGCTGTTGCACCACCTGGAAGAGGTGCACATCGCCTCTGACCGCAACCTTGTCGACGTGCGGTTCCCCGTCCAATACGTCATCCGGCCACACAACGACGCCCATCACGACTACCGCGGCTACGCGGGGCAGCTGGCCGCCGGTGTGCTGCGCGTTGGCGATGAGGTCGTGGTGCAGCCGTCGGGTCTCACCTCGAAGGTCGCGGCCATCGACACCTACGACGGGCCCGTCGACGAGGCGTTCCCACCCATGTCGGTCACGGTGCGGCTCGAGGATGACATCGACATCTCACGGGGCGACATGCTCTGCCGTCCCCACAACCAGCCCGTGGTCGGCCAGGACATCGAGGCGATGGTGTGCTGGTTGACCGATCGCCCGCTCCAGCCGAACGGGCGCTATGCGCTGAAGCACACGACGCGCTCGGTCCGGGCGGTGGTGAAAGAGCTCCGCTATCGGCTCGACATCAACACCCTGCATCGCGACGAGCAGTGCAGCGGGTTGGGGCTCAACGAGATGGGCCGGCTCCACCTGCGGGTCACGGCCCCGCTCATGTTCGACGACTATCGGCGCGACCGGGCGACCGGCAGCTTCATCCTGGTCGACGAGACGACCAACGCCACGGCCGGGGCGGGGATGATCCTCGGTCCCGCCTGAGGGGTCCCAGACCGGCGCTGCGGCGACTTGCTCAGTCGAGCGCGGCGACGGTTGCCAGGTGGGCGCTGTCGTTGTAACGGAGGAGCCGCCATCTCCCGTCCTCGCGCTCCCACTCGGTGATGGACGCGTTGCGGGTGCGGAGGTCGAGGCCGGTGCCGCCGTGGGCCAGACCGAGGAAGGCCACCAGCGAGGCGTTGACCACGCCGCCGTGGCAGGCGACGACGACGGTCTCGCCATCGTGGCGCTCCGCCAGCGCCCGCAGGGTCCTGTCGACGCGTCGGAGGAGTCCCGACCAGCTCTCGCCGCCGGGCGACAGCGGGCGGTCGGGGTCGAGGCGGAAGTCCGGCCTCGGGTAGAGGTGAGAGAACTCCTCCCACGTCATCCCGTCGCACTCACCGGGGTGCAGCTCGCACAGGTCACAGTCGGTCGTGAGGTCGAGATGGCCGAGCGCCGGCGCGATGATCTCGGCCGTCTGGATCGCCCTGGGCAGCACGCTGGCGTAGAGGGCATCGGCCCGACGCATCTCGCCGGTCTCCTCCCAGCGGGCCCGCAAGGCCTCGGCCTGGGCCACGCCCAGCGCGGAGAGGCCGGTGCAGCCGAGATGGCCCCCGACGATTCCCTCGGCGTTGCAGTTGGCCTCGCCGTGGCGGACGAGCACCAGATGGGTGGACGGCTCGGGAGCCGTCAATCGAGCTCCTCGACGAAGTGCTCGAGTTGGCGCAGGTTGCGGCACTCGAACGTGCCGTCGCAGTGGGCGGCGTACTCGGAGAGGATCGAGTCACCGGTGTCCCAGTAGGAGCGGGGCTCGGGATCGAGCCAGTAGACGTGCCGGGCCCGGCGACGAACCTCTTTCAGCACCCACGACTGGGAGGCGTGATAGTTGTTGCGGGCGTCCCCCAGCAGGATCACGCTGGTCTTTGGGGAGATCTCCCGACCCCACCGTTCCCAGAATGTCTCGAGGGCGTGCCCGTAGTCGGAGTGGCCGTCGACCCAGACCACGTCGGCCTCGGTGTTCACCCGATGCACCGCCTCGGTGATGTCCTCGGCTCCCTCGAAGAAGCGGGTGACCTCGTCGATGCCGTCGATGAAGACGAAGCTACGGACCTTCGAGAACTGGGAACTGATGGCGTGGGTGAGCTGCAGCGTGAAGCGGGCGAAGGCGGCGACCGACCCGGAGATGTCTGCGATGACGAAGATCTCGGGCTTCGCCGGTCGCGGGTAGCGGAACTTGGGCTCCGCCGGCACCCCGCCGTAGGACAGCGAGTGACGCATTGTGTTGCGGAAGTCGAGCGGCCCCTTGCGCCCGTGGCGCCGTTTGCGGGCCAGTCGCACCGCCAGCTTTCTCGTGAGCGGGTGGATGGCGCGACGAAGGGCCATCATCTCGTCGCGCGACGCGTGCATGAAGTCGACGTCCTCCGGCAGCGGCTTGCGGAGGGTCTTCGCCACCGCCTGGGCGCCACGGTCGGCAACCAGCCTGCGGCGGATCTCGGCCTCCACCTCCTTGCGGAGGCGGTCGATACGCGACTCGTACTCGTCCTTGGCGAGCCGCTGCTCCAGCGGCGTCAGCCCCCCGGACGCCTCCTGGGCCCCTTCCATCAAACGGGCGAGGACGGCATCGAGGTCGAGCTTTCGCAGGGTGCGGTAGAGGTAATACGTCCCGCCCACGGGTCGACCCGGCTCCATGCCCGAGAACCGCGTGACGGCCTGGCGGGCCACCGCGGACAGCACCGCGTCGTCGGCGTCCATGAGGGCCCGGTAGAGCAGCTCGGCCAGCTGCTCGGGGCTCATGGCGTCCATCGCCCCACCGCGTGCGAGCGATCGATCCTCTCCTGGGACGCGACGGCCGTCCCCGTTGCCGTCGCCGTCCTCGGCTTGGATGTCCCACTGGGGACCTCGCAGCGAGAAGTACACCTCGAAGACGGTCTCGAACGCTTTCCAGTGCGAGTTGCTCTTCACGAGAGTCGCACCCAGCGCGTACTTGAAGGCCTCGCGATCCTCCAGCGGGATGTGGCGCACCGCCTCGGTAGCGTCCAGGTTCTCGGTCAGCGAGACGGGCAGGCCAGCTGCCCGGAGCTCGGAGATGAACCCGGCGAGAAGATCGAGCACGTCGCCGCGGTCAGGCGCCCTCGGCGACCGAGAGCTCCTTGGTCGCCTTCTCGATGTCGGTGCGGTACTTGAGGAGGATGTGCAGCGTGTCCTGGGCCTGCTCGGCGCCGATCGATTCGGCTCCGAGGAGCACCAACGTCCTGGCCCAGTCCAGCGTCTCGGACACCGATGGGTGCTTCTTGAGCTCGAGGCTGCGCAGCGAGCGCACGATGCGCACGATCTGGTCGGCCAGGTGATCGGAAATCTCCGGCACCCGGGTCATCACGATCGCCTTCTCCCGCTCGAGCTCGGGGTAGTCGATGTGAAGGTAGAGGCAGCGCCGCTTGAGCGCCTCGGAGAGCTCGCGTGTGTTGTTCGAGGTGAGGAAGACCAGTGGCAGCTGCGTCGCGGCCACCGTGCCGAGCTCGGGAATGGAGACCTGGTAGTCGGACAGGACCTCGAGCAGCAGGGCCTCGGTCTCCACCTCGACCCGGTCGACCTCGTCGACCAGCAGCACGACCGGGTCGGTGGCCCGGATGGCCTCGAGGAGGGGCCTGGTCAGGAGGAAGTCCTCGCTGAAGATGTCCTCCTCCAGGTCACTCCACGATCCGCTCGGGGCGCTCGAGGCCGTCGCGCCGTCGCCGGACTCGACCACCCGCTGGGCCTGGATGCGCAGGAGCTGCTTCTTGTAGTTCCACTCGTAGAGGGCCTTCGACTCGTCCAGACCCTCGTAGCACTGCAGACGGATGAGCCGGCTCTGCGTCATCGCGGCGACGCTCTTGGCCAGCTCGGTCTTGCCCACTCCGGCCGGGCCCTCGATGAGCACGGGCTTGCCCAGCCGGTCGGCGAGGTACACGACCCCGGCGATCCCCTCGTCGGCGAGGTACGAGACGCTCGCAAGGCCCTCGCGCACAGCGGGCACCGACTCGAAGCGCGGCCCCATCGATGTCACGTTCGTACCTGCCCTTCTCCCTGGATCACGTACTTGACGGTGGTCAGCTCGCGGAGACCCATCGGTCCGCGGGCGTGCAGCTTCTGGGTGCTGATGCCGATCTCTGCCCCGAGGCCCAGCTCGCCGCCGTCGACGAAGCGGGTCGAGGCGTTCACCAGGACAGCGGCCGCGTCCACCTCCCGGGTGAAGCGGGTCGCCGCCCCCAGGTCCTCGGTGACAATGGCCTCCGAGTGACCCGAGCCGTAGCGGCGAATGTGGTCGATTGCGCGGTCAAGCGAATCGACCACGGCGACGCTCAGCTTGAGGTCGAGGAACTCGGTGGCGAAGTCGTCCTCGGTCGCTTGCTTGATGCCGGGGAGGATCCGCACCGCCCGCTCGTCGCCCACCATCTCGACCCCGTCCAATGCCCGTTGGGCCTTGGGCAGGAACGACTCGGCCACGTCCCGGTGCACGAGCAGGGACTCGGCCGCGTTGCAGACGCTCGGCCGCTGGGTCTTGGCGTTGACCACGATGGCCAGGGCAGTTTCGAGGTCGGCGCGGGCGTCCACGTAGACGTGGCAATTGCCGTCGCCGTCGATGATGTAGGGCACGGTGGCGTGCTCGAGCACCGAGGCCACCAGGGAGCGCCCGCCACGCGGGACCAGGCAGTCGATCATCCCCCGCAGCTGCATGAACTCCCGAGCGGACTCCCTGCTCCCATCCTCGACCAGGACCACGGCATCCGGCGGGAGCCCGGCCTTGGCGATGCCCTCTCTGAGGAAGCCCGCGATCGCCTGATTGGACCGGATCGCGGCCGACGAGCCCCGCAGGAAGGCGGCGTTCCCAGACTTGAGGCAGAGCCCGGCCGCGTCGCTGGTGACGTTGGGCCGGTTCTCGTAGATGATGCCGACCACGCCGAGCGGGACCCGGACCCGGCTGACCCGCAGTCCGTTGGGCCGGACCCAGCCCTCCACGACCTCGCCCACGGGGTCGGGCAGGGCGGCCACCTGGCGCAGTCCCTCCGCCATCGCCTCGACCCGCGCCGGGTTGAGCCGAAGCCGGTCGACGACTGTCGGGGTGGTCTCCGATCGCTCCGCCCGGGCCACGTCCTCGGCGTTGGCAGCCATCAGGTCGTCCGCGCCCCGGATGATCAGGTCAGCGGCGGCGGCCAGGGCGGCGTCCTTGGCCCCGGTGCTGGCCCCAGCCAGCTCCTGGGACGCTCGCAGGGCGCGACGGCCCAGGTCGGCGAGCGAAGGGGGACTGGAGGTGGAGCGGGTCGACGCCACTGCGCCCAGCCTAACCTGACGATTGCGGGCTCTTGACCGCTCGGTCTAGCGATCAGGCCGGCGGTGGGGTTGGGGTCCCCGCCGCCCTCTCCTTGCCGAAAACCGGCAGAGCGAGGAAATGGGGTCCGGCTCGGGGCGGCGAAACCGCCGCCGATACAGCCATACTTTGGGCGTGAGCACGCCGGCTATCAGGAAAGCGGACCGTGCGGACGTGGCGGCGCTGGCCGGCGCCCTGGCCCGCGCCTTCGATGACGATCCTGTCATGGCCTGGCTCTTCCCCGACCCGTCCAGGCGGAGGCTGACCCTGCCCCGGTTCTTCTCCGCCCACCTGACCAAGATGGTGCTGCCTCACGGGGAGGTGTACACGACCGGCGACGTGGCGGGAGGGGCCCTGTGGGAGCCGCCCGGCAAGTGGCGCCTCGGGGTGCGTGGCCAGCTGCGAATGCTGCCCGACTTCATCCGCCTGTTCGGAACTCGCCTCGCCCTCGCCTCACGGGGGCTCAACCTCGTCGAGGCCAGCCACCCCCAGGAGCTGCACTGGTACCTGGCCGTGCTGGGCACAGACCCCGTCCACCAGGGGCAGGGGGTCGGCTCCACCTTGATGACCCCGATCCTCGAGCACTGCGACCAGAAGGGGATGCCCGCCTATCTGGAGTCGTCCAAGGAGGCCAACATCGCCTTCTACAGCCGTCACGGCTTCAAGGTGACCGGGGAGATCCGGCTACCCGGCGGGCCCCTGGTGTGGCCGATGTGGCGCCCGGCCGCCTGACAGGGCGCAGAGCCCGGCAACCAGCACCGAAGGCGTAGCATCGGGTCCATGGCCAATCTGATCACCCGGTGGGGCCGCTACTGGAGCGCCCGACTGAACAGCAGGTTCAACGAGAAGGCGGACCCCAAGATCCAGCTCGAGCAGGCGATCGGCGACGCCCAGCAGCAGCACCGCCGGCTGACGGAGCAGGCGGCCAACGTCATCGCCAATCAGAAGCAGACCGAGATGCGGCTCAACCGGTCGATGGAGGAGCTGGGCAAGATCAACAACTCGGCTCGTCAGGCGGTGCTGATGGCCGACGACGCCACCAAGAAGGGGGACACGGCCAGGGCGGGCGAGCTCACCCAGGCGGCCCAGGCCTTCGCCAACCGGCTCGTCGCGACCGAGCGGGAGGTCGACTCCCTGAAGACCCTGCACCTCCAGTCGGCCCAGGCGGCCGAGCAGGCCAAGCAGGCCGTGGTGCAGAACTCGGCGGCGCTCCAGACCAAGCTCACGGAGCGCCAGAAGCTCCTGTCACAGCTCGATCAAGCCAAGATGCAGGAGCAGATGAACCGGGCGATGACGACGCTGTCGGCATCGGTGGGCCAGGACGTCCCCACCCTCGGCGAGGTCCGGGACAAGATCGAGGCCCGGTACGCCAGGGCCCTGGGCGCATCCGAGCTCGGGTCCCAATCGGTGGAGGGTCGCATGCTCGAGGTCGAGCAGGCCCAGATCAACACCGAGGCCGACACGCGCCTGGACCAGATCCGCGAGCAGCTCGGCCTGGCCCCGGCCAGTCCGCCGGCCGGCCTCGAGAGCGGGAGCAGCGGAGCGCTGGGCGCCGGGGCCGCCGCCGAGCAGACCGACGATGCCAGCGCCGGCGCGCCGGGGCAGAAGCCGGAGGCCCCGACCCCGGCCAACCCTCCGGGTGAGAGCTCGAAGTAGGGCAGTCTCGAGTGGCCAGCGCCGCCAAGGCTGGCTGCCGTAGCGGTCCAGGTGGACG
Organism: Acidimicrobiales bacterium; assembly: GCA_036491125.1. NCBI lineage: Bacteria > Bacillati > Actinomycetota > Acidimicrobiia > Acidimicrobiales > Acidimicrobiales bacterium. The sequence goes on from DASXCO010000036.1 coordinate 12,162, forward strand.
ACGTCGCGGACCGGGTTGCGGGTCGTCGGACCGTACCGGCCCCGGGGCCAACCCAGGGCGGCGATGCAGCACCCGGCGCGACGCCTACGCCAGCAGCACGAGGTCGTCGCGATGCACGACCTCGTGAGGCAGGTCGTCGGGGAGCTCGTCGGTTCGCCGTCCCCGCCACTCGGTGAGGCGGCGGCTCGGCATCCGGGCCAGTCCCTTGGCGAAGACCTCTCCGGCCGCGGTGGTGACCTCCACCGCGTCGTCGGCCTCGAAGCTCCCCTTCACCGCCACGACGCCGGCGGGAAGCAACGAGGTGCCCCGCTCGGTGAGGGCCCGGCGGGCTCCCTCGTCGACCATGATGGTGCCGGCCGCGTCCACGGCGAAGGCGATCCACAGCTTGCGGGCGGGGAGCCGACGATCACGAGCCCGGACGACGGTTCCCACGCCCGGTCGGCCCGTCACCGCGTCGGCGAGCACGGCGGGCCGATCGGCGGCGGCGATGACCACCCGGATCCCGGACCACACGGCGATCTTTGCCGCCGCCAGCTTCGAGGCCATCCCGCCGCTCCCCCGCTCGCTGCCCGCGCCCCCTGCCATGCGCTCCAGCTCCCTGTCCACCTCGACCACCTCCTGGATCAGCGAGGCTTCCGAGTCGAGGCGAGGATCGGCTGTCAGCAGACCGGGAGCGTCGGTGAGCAGGACGAGGACATCGGCGCGCACCAGGTGGGCCGTGAGCGCGGCCAGGCGGTCGTTGTCCCCGAAGCGGATCTCGTCATCCGCGATGGCGTCGTTCTCGTTCACCACAGGGACCACGCCCAGCTCGAGCAGGCGGGTGAGCGTCTGACGGGCGTGGAGGTACTGCTGACGGTGCACGAAATCCAGTGGGGCCAGCAGCACCTGACCGCCGACCAGCCCGTGGGTGGCCAGCAGGTCGTCGTAGACCCGCATGAGGCGGCTCTGGCCGACCGCCGAGATGGCCTGGAGGGTCGCCAGATCGGTGGCCCGAGCTTCCGACCGACGAACGTCCCGGATGCCCAGGGCCGGTCGGCCCGCGGCGATGGCGCCGGAGCTGACCACCACGACCTGGTGGCCGGCCGCCCGGACGTCGGCGACCTCGGCGCACAGCTTGGTGACGGCGGTCCCGTCGACCCGGCCTCCCGTGTCGGTCACCGAGGACGACCCGATCTTGGCTACCACGATCACGGCTGTGTCCCGGCGGCTTCGCCGCCCCGGGCGGGGCCCCATCCCCGCCCTCCTCCGACGAGGCGGGGACCCGGACCCCGCCGCCGGCCGTGCTCGCTCAACGGTCCGGCTCGTACGTGAACGTGAAGCCACCCACGTGCACCACGTCCCCTTCGCGGGCACCGGCGCGGGCGAGCGCCCGGTCGACCCCGAGTCGATGCAGACGGCGCTGGACGTGGTCGAGCGCCTGGACGTCGGTGAGATCGCTCACGGCCACGGCCCGCTCGGCCGGGCGGCCCCGCACGACGAAGCCCCCGTCGTCGGCGCGCTCGACGTCGACGCCTTCGGGTTCCGGACGGTGCACGACAATGGTCTGGAGCGGCGCGTGGGCAGCGCGGGCTTTGTTCACCAGGTCCGCCAGCTGTCCGAGGAATGGTGCCAGACCGGCGCCGGTCACGGCCGAGATGCGCGTCTGCGGCTGGCCGGGCGGGCCGGGCTGTCCATCGGGAGATGGACCCTCGGCGTCGGGGCCCAGGAGGTCGACCTTGGAGCCCACGACCAGTCGGGGCCGGTCGACCAGCTCGGGCCGGTAGCGGCCGAGCTCCTCGAGGAGGACGCGCTCCTGCTCCTCCGCCGGGACGCCGTCCATCGGCGCCAGGTCGAGGAGCACCACCAGCACGCGCGCCCGCTCGACGTGGCGGAGGAAGCGATGACCGAGACCCCTGCCCGCACTCGCTCCCGCCACGAGGCCCGGGATGTCGGCGACGACCAGGTCGGTCTGATCGGTCGACGAGCCCGTTCGCACCACACCGAGGTGGGGCTCGAGGGTCGTGAAGGGGTAGTCGGCGATCTTGGGCCGGGCGGCCGAGATGCGCGAGATGAGTGTGCTCTTGCCGGCGTTCGGGAAGCCGACCAGGGCGACGTCGGCCATGAGCTTGAGCTCGAGATCGAGCCACCGCTCCTCGCCGACCTCTCCCTGCTCCGCGAACGAAGGGGCTCGCCGCCGGTTGGACAGGAAGCTGGCGTTGCCGCGCCCGCCCCCTCCCCCCCGAGCCGCCAGCCACCGCTCACCGACGGTCGCCAGGTCGGCCACGGCGTCGCCGGCGAGCGTCCGTACCACCGTCCCCTCGGGAACCCCTACGGTGGTGTCCGCCCCGGCGCGACCGTGGCGCTTCTTGCCCCCGCCGTGTGTTCCGTCGGCGGCACGACGATGAGGGTGGTCCCGGAACGCCAGCAGGGATGCCACATCGGTGGTCGCGGCCAGCCACACGTTGCCGCCGCCACCGCCGTTGCCACCGTCGGGGCCGCCTCTGCTCACGTGGGCCTCTCGCCGGAACGAGACCGCGCCAGCTCCCCCGTTACCCCCCTTGACGTGAAGCTGGGCCTCGTCGACGAACCCGGACATATTTCCGAGACTACCGGCGAGCCCTGCACGGGCCCCGGCGGAGCGCGGCGGCCGTCTAGCCCTGGTCGGGCAGGATGTCGACGAGCTTGCGGCCCTTCCGGGTGCCGAACTTCACGGTCCCTCGGGCGGTCGCGAACAAGGTGTCATCATCACCCCGGCCGACGTTCAGACCGGGATGGAACCGGGTCCCTCGCTGGCGGACGATGATCGACCCCGGCTTCACCAGCGTGCCGTCGAAGATCTTCACGCCGAGCCGCTGGGCCGCGGAGTCCCGGCCGTTCCTGGTCGAGCCTCCACCCTTGGTCTTGGACATCTTCTTCTCCTATGCCCGGCGCCTGGCCGTCGCCCCCGACGGCCCGCTGATGCCGGTGATCTCGATCGTGGTGTAACGCTGGCGGTGACCCCAACGCCGTCGGTTGTTCGTCTTGGGCTTGTAGGTGAACCCGTTCACCTTGGGCCCCTTCTCCTCCCCGAGGACCCGGGCCTCGACCGAAGCGCCGGCCAGGGCGTCGGGCCCGGCCAGCACGGTCTCGCCGTCGACCACCAGGACGGGTGTGAAGGAGACCTCGTCCCCCACGTCCAGCCCCAGGCGCTCGACCAGGACCCGCTCGCCCTCGGTCACGCGCGCCTGCTTGCCGCCTGTGGCGATCACTGCGTACATGGCACCAGAGAGTAGCAAGGACGCCCCCTGCGGCCTCACAGCAGCGATTCGTCGAAGACGATCCCCCGCCCGTTGCACGTGGGGCATTGCTGGGTGAACGACTCGACCAGCCCCTCAGAGACCCGCTTGCGGGTCATCTCCACCAGTCCGAGGTCGGAGACGTCAGAGACCTGGGTCCGGGTCTTGTCACGGGCGAGCGCTTCCCGGAAGACCCGTGCCACCTCGGCCCGGTTCGCCCGGACCTCCATGTCGATGAAGTCGATGACGATGATGCCCCCGATGTCCCGCAGCCGCAGCTGGCGGGCGATCTCCTCGGCGGCCTCGAGGTTGTTGCGGTAGACGGTCTCTTCCAGGTTCGAGGTGCCGACGTTCTTGCCCGTGTTGACGTCGATGACGGTCAGGGCTTCTGTGCGCTCGATGATGATCGAGCCACCCGAGGGGAGCCACACCTTGCGATCGAGGGCCTTGTGGAGCTGCTCGTGGATGTGATGACGCTCGAAGAGCGGCAGCGCCTCGGCCTCGGTGTCGTAGAGCTCGACCCGGTCGGTCAGCTCCGGGCTGATGCTGGCCACGTAGTCCCGGACCTCGTCGTAGAGATCGGGGTCGTCGATCACCACGCCGCGGTACTGGCGGTTGAACTCCTCGCGGATCACCCGTACAGCGGTGTCGGGCTCGCGGTAGAGCAGTGAGGGAACCGTCATCCCCTTCGCCTGGGCCTCGATCCCCTGCCACTCGGCCACCAGCCGGGCCACGTCTCGACCGAGCTCGGCGGCCGAGGATCCCTCGGCAGCCGTGCGCACGATCAGCCCGTGGCCGGCGGGCCGCACCTCGTCGAGGATCCGCCGCAGGCGTTTGCGCTCGTCATCGTCGAGCCGCCTCGAGATCCCGTACGTATCGCTGTTCGGAACGAGCACGACGAACCGTCCGGGAAGCGACACCTCCTGGGTGAGGCGCGCTCCCTTGGTCCCGATCGGGTTCTTGGTGACCTGACAGAGGATGTGCTGGCCGGGGCGGAGCAGCTGCTCGATCCGGGCGTCAGCCCGCTTGCCGCCTTCCAGCACGTCCTCGGGGTCGTAGCGGACGTCACCCCGGTACAGCACTGCGTTCTTGGGCGTCCCGATGTCGACGAAAGCCGCCTCCATCCCCGGTAGCACGTTCTGCACGCGCCCGAGGTAGATGTTCCCGTCGATCAGCGTCTCGTCGTCCTGCGGCCGCGACAGGTAGTGCTCGATGAGGGAGCGACCCTCGAGCACGGCCACCTGGGTGGCGTTGGGCCGCACGTGCACGCACATGAGATAGCGGCCGACGGGGCGGCCGTTTCGCTCCCGACCGCGGCTCCGGCCCCCAGGCTGACGCTCGGGTTCCGGTCCGTCGCCGGCAACGGCCGCGCTGGTCTCGACGACCTCGGGGCCCGCCCTTGCCGTGGGCTCCGCCGCCGGCGCCCGGCCTCGCCCGCTGCGCCGCCGCCTGGTCCGCTGCTCGCCGCCCGGCTCGGGCGCGGCCCCTGAGCTGGCGTCGGTGTCTGAGCCCTCGAGCGGGGCTCCGCTTCGCCTCCGACCGCCACCGCCTCGCGACGTCTGCCGACCCCCGGGAGGCCTGCTCCGGGCCGGCGGCGGGGCCGGCCGGGTGTCCCCGATCTTCGGCCTCGGGGGGCCGCCGCGAGCGCGAGGCCCCGCGTCGGTGGCTGCAGGCTCGGCGGCCCCGGGCTGGTGACCCGGGCCTGCCCGGTTGCCCGGGGCGGTCTCCTCGGCCGCGGCCGGCGAGTCGGCTGCCGCCGCCTCGTCGCCGGCTGGCCCGTCTGGCTGGCCTCCCGGGCCAGCTGTGTCATCTGGCCGGCCTCCCGGGCCGGCTGCCGCGGCCTCGTCGCCGGCTACGGAACGGCGAGTCGAGCGACCCCGACCCCCCCGGGACCCCCGCCGCCGAGGGCGGGAACGGGCGTCGTCATCGGCGTCATCGGCTGGTCGGGTGCTGGAGGAGCCAGAGTCGGTCGACTTCGGCTCAGCGCGGTCCTCGGCGGGCCCTGGATTCGAGGGCCCCTCGGAGGGCTGGTCGTGTTCCGGGGCCGGACCGCGGTCGGACCGGCCCGTGGACGGGTCGGGCATCAAGAACGTCCCTTCTCATGACGCACGCTCCCAGGCGTGCGGCGCGTGCGTCGCACCGGGTGGGAGTGGCTCCCACCGGGCGCCGTCGCGCTCGATCCATTGGTGAGTCCTGCGGACCCGGCCCAGCTCGAGTCCAGGCCCGAGGGCCTGGAGAAGCTCGTGCGGACGGACCCCGCGGGGGTGAGTGGCGAGCTCGGTGTCCAGCAGGGTGCCCACCTGCAGGCCCTCGAGCACGCCGAGGGAGACGATCGCCGGTCGCAGGTCATCGGTGACCTGGCGGCCCTTGCGTTCCCGGGTGACGAGCAACTGGCTGGCCCTCAGCGCGTCCTCCACCAGGCCGGCCAGGCGTGCCGGACCCGCCCCGACGACCTCGACCTCCCAGGTGCAGGAGGTGACATCGTGCTGGAGTGACGGGACCCGCCCGTCGAGCACGGCGGTCGCCACCACGTCGACCCCGTCGGGCAACGCCTCGCCGAGCGCCGCCGGCAGGGTGGCGAGGTCATCGGGTCGGCCCTCCTGGCCGGCCAGCTCGACGTCGAGGTACTCGGCGACCGACTCGTGCCCGGTGGGCAGGGCCAGCCCGAAGCTGAGCCGGGGTCGGGGTGAGAACCCCTCGGTGTAGGCGACGGGCAGCCGGACCCGGCGCAGGGCCCGCTCCCACATGCGGGCGACGTCACGGTGGCTCGTCCACCGGACCTTCCCCGTCTTGGCGAAGCGGATCCGTAGCCTCATCGCCGGATCCTCCCCGTCTCGCTCGGGCCGCCCCGGCCGACCGAGACGGCCTCCCGGCCCGGCAGGAGGGTGACCGGGACCGCACCGCCGGTGGTGAGATCCTGGCCGGTCCCCTGGCTCCCGCCGGCGGGGGGCACGGGCGAGGCCACCACGTGCTCGATGCCGTAGCCGGTGCAGGCACCGCAGTCGTAACAGGGCGTCCACCGACAGTCCTCGACGCCAGCTTCTGCCAGAGCGTCTTCCCAGTCCTGCCAAAGGAAGTCGCGATGCAGCCCGGCGGAGATGTGCTCCCATGGCAGGAGCTCGTCGGGATGGCGATGACGATGCACGTAGTCGTCGATGGACAGCCCGTGGGCCGCCATCGCCTCCTCCCACAGCGGCAGGCGAAAGTGCTCGGACCACTCCTGGAACGTCCCACCCCGGCGCCACACGTCCTCGATCACCGGCCCGAGGCGCCGATCGCCCCTGCTGGCGATGCCCTCGACGAGGGTCGCCTCGGGATCGTGCCATCGCAGGTTCAGCCCACGGTCACGCCGGGTGGCGTCGCGCAACAGCCGGATCCGGCGCTGCAGCTCGGCCGTGCTCGTCTGGCCGAACCATTGGAACGGCGTCTGCGGCTTGGGCACGAAGCCACCAACCGACGCGGTGACGGTCACGTTTCGGGCGTGACGACGGCCGATGGCGACGCAGTTGCGGGCCAGCTCGGCGATCCCGAGCACGTCCTCGTCGGTCTCGGTGGGCAGTCCGATGAGGAAGTACAGCTTCACCCGCTGCCAGCCCTGCGAGAAGGTGGACTCCATCGCTCCGTAGAGGTCTTCCTCGCGGATGAGCTTGTTGATCACCTGGCGCATGCGCCAGGTCCCACCTTCGGGTGCGAAGGTGAGGCCGGTGCGGCGGACCTTCTGGATCTCGGTCGCGACACCAACCGTGAACGCATCGACACGCAGGCTGGGCAGGCTCACCGAGACTTGGCCCGAGCACATGGGATCGTTGATCACGTCACCGACGACCGATTCGATGCCGGAGTAGTCCGCGCTCGACAGCGAGGTGAGGCTGACCTCGTCGTAGCCGGTGCGGGCGAGCCCGTCACTCACCATCTGCCGCACCTGCGGTGCGGGCCGTTCGCGGACCGGTCGGGTGATCATCCCCGCCTGGCAGAACCGGCACCCTCGCGTGCAGCCGCGGAAGATCTCGACGTTGAGACGGTCGTGGACCACCTCGGTGAGCGGGACCAGCTGCCGCTTGGGATAGGGCCAGGCCGCCAGGTCGGAGATCGTCCGCTTCTCCACCCGCTCGGGCACATCGGGGTACCGCGGGGTCACCGCCACCAACCGCCCGCTCTCGTAGGCGACCTCGTACATCGACGGCACGTACACGCCGGGCACCTTGGACAGGGCTCGCAACACCTGCGGGCGGGAACCGGGTGTTCGGCCGCTGGCCTTCCACTCCCGCACGACCTCGGTGATGTCGCTGACGACCTCCTCGCCGTCACCGATCACGAACAGGTCGACGAAGTCCGCCAAGGGCTCCGGATTGAAGGCGCAGTGTCCGCCGGCCGCCACGAGCGGGTCGTCGGGGCCGCGCTCCGCGGCTCGCACCGGGACCCCCGCCAGGTCGATGCAGTTGAGCACGTTGGTGTAGACGAGCTCGGCGGACAGGTTGAAGGCGAGCAGATCGAAGTCGCCACCGGGGCGGTGGGTGTCGACCGAGAACAGGGGGACCGAGCCCGCCCGCATGAGGGCCTCCATGTCGACCCAGGGGGCGTAGGCGCGTTCGGCCACGGCATCAGGCCGCTCGTTGAGTATCTCGTAGAGGATCTGCAGACCCTGGTTGGGCAGCCCGATCTCATAGGCGTCGGGGTAGACGAGGAGCCACGACGTGATGCCGGCCTCGTGGACCGGTCGCTGGGCTCCGTCCTCGCAGCCGATGTAGCGAGCCGGCTTGCCCACCTTGGCCAGGAGCGGCTCTATCCGAGGCCAGAGTGAGGTCATCTGCATCCCGAGTGTAGCCAGCACCCCAGGCCCGACCTCGACACCCGGGATCGAGGGCTCCTCCTGCCGGCGCTGGGTCGCCTCACGTCCTCACGGCGTCAGGGCCGCTCCTGGCGCCCCCACCGGGATGACGGGCGGGAGGGGCGGCGAGGGCGCTGACGGGCCCGGGACCGGGCTCGCCTTCGGCTTCACCGGGTTGGCCATGAGGTAGTCGTAGATGGCTCGGACCACGGGTGCGGCCGCGGACGCTCCGTAGCCGGCTTGGTCCATGATGACCCCCACCGCGTACTGCGGGTTGGTGGCCGGGGCGAAGGACATGAACAAGGAGGTCGGCTGCTGGCCGACGTGGCTGGCGGTACCCGTCTTGCCCGCCACCGGGAAGACGTTCTGGGGGAAGCCGGCGAACGTCGCCCCCGCCGTCCCCCCCGGCTGGGTGGCACCCTCGAACCCGGCCAGCATCGGATCGCGGGTGCTGGGGGGCAGGGGGACGTGACGGGCGACCACCGGCGAGAACGTCTTCACCGGGTTCCCATTGGCGTCGAGGGCGTCGGCCGCGACACGGGGGTCGTACACCGTGCCTCCGTTTGCAAACGAGGCGTAGGCGTTGAGCAGCTGGAGCGGCGTGACGACGGTCCCACCCTGACCGAAAGCCATCTCCACGCTGTCTCCGGCGTACCAGCCGGCATTGGGGAAGGCCTTGGGGTTCTCGGCGTGGAGCTTCTGGCGGATCTCGGGGCTGTCCACTCGCCCGACCGATTCTCCGGGAAGGTCGACCCCTGTCGGCACTCCGAGCCCGTAAGTGTTGGCCACGTTCTGGATGGCGCTGTCGCCGTACTTGGCCCGCTGGTTCCAGAACTCGTCCCCCAGGTTGTAGAAGTAGTAGTCCGACGAGGCGGCGATCGCCTGGGCCATGTTCACCTGCCCCACGCCCTCGCTCTCAAGGGTGCACGCCCCTGTCGTGCAGCCAGGGATCGTGTAGCTGCCCGTGTCGTCCACCGTGGTGTCGGGGGAGATGAGCCCGCTGTCGAGAGCGGCGGTCGCCGTGGTCATCTTGAACGTCGAGCCGGGGGTGTAGAGGCCGGAGATGGCCCGGTTGATCAGGGGGTAGTTGCCGGCGGGATTCTGCAGGTTGGCGTAGGCGGCCGAGCTGATGCCGCCCACCCAGACCGAGGGGTTGTAGCTCGGGAGCGAGGCCATGGCCAGCACCGAGCCGTCTCGCGGATCGAGGACAACCGCGACTCCGGTGGCGGCTCCCAATGTCCCGAGCTCCTGTCCGAGCGCGCTCTCGACCTCACGCTGGAGCCCGAGGTCGATGCTCAGCTGCACGTCGTGACCGGGTGCGGGCGGAGTCGAGCTCAGGGTCCCGGAGACCTGGCCGCCAGCGTTGACCAGCAGGCGGGTGGTGCCGGGCTGACCCCGCAGCCACTGCTCGGCGGACGATTCCACGCCGCTCTGCCCGTACAGGTCGCCGGGCTGGTACCCCTGGCCCTGGTGCGCGGCCAGCTCGGTGGAGTTGATGGGAGAGACGTAGCCGGCGACCTGGGCGGCCGTCGACCCGAAGGGATAGGAGCGATCGGGAAGCGACTCGGCATCGACACCGGGAAAGTCGCTCTGGTGCTCTTTGATGTAGATGGCGATGTCGTTGGTGACGTTGTCCTTCACCGGCACCGGCTTGAACTGGCTGTACTTGGGATCGTTGAGCTGCTGCTGGATCTGGGCCGTGGTCAGCCCGAGAAGGACCGCCAACCGGGCCACAACGTCCGGATGGATCCTGGCCGTATCCCGGCTCAGGGTGATCGCCTGGGTCACGGAGTTGTCGACGAGCACCCGGCCGTAGCGGTCGACGATCCGCCCGCGCGGCGCGGGGTCGTAGACGTTGCGCACGCCGTTGCTGATGGCGGCGCTCTGGAACCGAGGTGAATCGAGCACCTGGAGGTACCAGAGGCGCACGAACATGGCGACGAAGAGCCCGGCCACGACCAGGCCGACGAGGCCCAGGCGGAGCCGGGTCGAGTCACGCTCCCGCCCGCCGAAGCCGACCGGCTTCATCGGCTCTCGCTCCGCACCGGCGTGTACCAGCTGCCGGCGGGCCGGCCGAGGTCCATCGCCCACCGGGCGAGCCGGGCGGTCGGCGCCGCCAGGAGACCGTTGACGACGGCGACCACGATGGTGACGGTGACCAGATGCTCGTGGAGCATCTGCCCCTCGCCCACCGCGGCCCCGAGGCCGGCGAAGAGCAACACCCCGGCGGCGCTCGCCGATGTCGCTATCAGCGGCGTTATCCACCAGCCTCCGCCGACACGGTCGCTCTCGGTCATGCCGACGCCGAAGCCGACCAACGTGTAGACGAGCGCCGACAAGCCGAAGGGTGTGCCCACGAACAGGTCGGCCAACAGCCCCGTCACGAAACCCATGGCCGCTCCCCGCTCGGAGCCACCGACGAGCCCGAAGGCGATCGGCAGCAGCAGCAGCAGGTCAGGATGGGCGCCGCGGATCTTCAAGCCCGCCAGCAGCGCCTCTTGGATGGTCAGGACGACCGCGACCAGCAGGATTACCCGCCCCCGAAGCAGTGCGGTCACGACTTGGGGGCCCACTGCATGACAGCGACGAACTGCAGGTGGGCGAGGTCGGCGACCGGGGCGAGGGTGACTGCCTGCTGGAACGAGCCTCGCGGCACACCGCTGGTCAGCACGGTCCCGATGGGGACGCCTGGTGGATAGATGCTCTGCTGGAGGCCGCTCGTGAGCATGAGCTCACCCTTGTCGACCGGCACCTGCGGCGGGATCAGGTCAACGCGCACCGGCGAGCCCGTTCCCTGGCCAGCGGCCACGGCCAGATCGCCGGCGGGCCCGAAGCGCACACCGATGTTGGACGTCGGGTCCGTGATGAGCAGGACCGTCGAGCGGCTTCTCGACGCCACCACGACCCTGCCCACCAGGCCCGATCCCGACACCACGGGCATCCCCGTATCGATGCCGGCATCGCGGCCCTTGTTGAGCTGGATGCTGGCCTCGAAGTTGGAGGAGGAGTTGGACACGACCTCGGCCGGCACAGTGGGGACGTTCTGGGCCCAGGGCAGGTTCAGGGTCTTGAGCAGCGCCTGATAGCTGGATTGGGCATCGGCCGACTGGAGGGCCTGGGTCTGAAGGCGGCTGTTCTCCGCCCGCAGGCGGGCGTTCTCGGACTGCAGCGACCCATAGTGTGCGGCCCCGTCGAAGAAGTTGCCGATCGGTCGGGTGACGTCTCCGACGGCGGACTGCACCGGAGCGAACGCGTCGAGGGCGTCGCCCTTGATCGAGTTGATCACCGAGTCGGCGTGGCCGCGGTAGGCGATAGTGATGATCGTCACCGCCGCCAGCACCAGCAACAGCAGTGTGAACCTGGGCCGGGTCGAGCGTCGGGTCAGCGCCACGACGCCACCCGCTACCGCGAGCTGGAGGAGATCAGGACCTGCTTCAGGGCCTCGAACTCCTCGAGGCATTGGCCGCTCCCGATGGCAACGGAGTGCAGCGGATCCTTGGCCACGACGATCGGCATCCCGGTCTCGCTCTGTAAGCGGGTGTCGAGGCCGTGGAGCATGGCGCCACCACCCGTGATCACGATGCCCGACTCCATGATGTCGGCGGCCAGCTCCGGCGGCGTCTTGTCCAGGGTCACCTTCACGGCGTCCAGGATCGATCCCATCGGCTCGTCAATGGCTCGGCGGATCTCCTCGGTAGTGGTCACGATCGTCTTCGGCAGACCGGTGATCAGGTCGCGGCCCCGGATC